>NZ_JBOGBT010000035.1:0-190639 GCF_051656365.1 Silvania sp.
TCGTAGCCGAGTACTCTATCCAGCTGAGCTACGGATGCAAAATGGCGGTGAGGCGGGGATTCGAACCCCGGATGCAGCTTTTGACCGCATACTCCCTTAGCAGGGGAGCGCCTTCAGCCTCTCGGCCACCTCACCACACAACGCCTCTTTCGAGTGCCTCGAGTTACTCGTTAAGAGCTTCTCGTCGCTGCGTGGCGCATATATTACTTTCTGGGACTTATAAGTCAAACCTTTTTCCATACTCTTTTTTCGTTTGCACAAATCGCAGGCAAATTGCATGTAAAAGCCACAAACAGAGTGTTTTATAAGCGTATTTTTCAGCGCTGATAACAATAATGTGCAGGTAGATAGAGGATCTCAGGTAGAGATAGCAGATGCGGATCGGTTAAAGAGGCAGCAGTTGAATTCGAACGGTAACTTTTGGCAGGAGTAGAGCGAGTGGGTTGCGTCTCGCCAGACAGCGAGACGCGATAATATCAGTAACTGGACTGCTGGGATTTTTCAGCCTGGATACGCTGGTAGATCTCTTCACGATGAACAGAGACTTCTTTAGGGGCGTTCACACCAATACGTACCTGGTTGCCCTTCACCCCTAAAACTGTCACGGTGACCTCATCCCCAATCATGAGGGTCTCACCAACTCGACGAGTCAGAATCAGCATTCTTTGCTCCTTGAAAGATTAAAAGAGTCGGGTCTCTTGTATCCCGGCATTATCCATCATATAACGCCAAAAAGTAAGCGATGACAAACACGTAATGTGTATGCAGTCACGGCATTACATTCTGTTAAACGTAAGTTTAGCCGATATACACAAACTCAACCTGACTTTATCATTATCGATAGCGCAGTGCGGCATAACGATAACGTTATGCCGCCTGTGTACGCTTTGTAGTTTTTACAGTTTAGAACTTACCCAGCCTTCTACACTGGCTAATGCTGCTGGGAGGGCTGCTGCGTCCGTACCACCGGCTTGCGCCATGTCCGGACGACCGCCCCCTTTGCCACCCACTTGCTGAGCGACCATACCAATCAGCTCCCCTGCTTTCACACGGTCGATCACGTCCTTAGATACGCCCGCAATCAGAGAAACCTTACCTTCCGCTACCGTTGCCAGAACGATAACCGTTGAACCGAGCTGGTTCTTCAGATCGTCGACCATGGTACGAAGCATTTTCGGCTCAACGCCCGCCAGTTCACTCACCAGCAACTTGACGCCATTAATCTCAACCGCTTTGCTGGAGAGGTTAGCGCTCTCCGCAACAGCAGCCTGCTCTTTCAGCTGCTGCAGCTCTTTCTCAAGCTGACGGGTACGTTCCATGACGCTGCGCACTTTCTCGCCCAGGTTATGGCTGTCGCCTTTCAGCAGCTGTGCAATATCGTGCAGCTGATCGCTCTGCGCATGCAGAACGGCAATCGCCCCTTCCCCAGTGACCGCTTCGATACGACGCACGCCTGCTGCCGTACCGGATTCGGAAACGATGCGGAACAGGCCGATGTCACCCGTGCGAGCCGCGTGCGTACCGCCGCACAGCTCGGTGGAGAAATCACCCATGCTCAGCACGCGCACGCGTTCGTCATATTTCTCGCCGAACAGCGCCATCGCGCCTTTATTCTTCGCCGCATCGAGATCCATGATGTTGGTCTCGATTGGCAGGTTGCGGCGGATCTGGGCGTTCACCAGATCTTCCACCGCGCGGATTTCTGCCGGTTTCATTGCTTCGAAATGTGAGAAGTCAAAACGCAGCACTTTGTCATTCACCAGCGAGCCTTTCTGCGCAACGTGCGTGCCCAGAACCTGGCGCAGCGCGGCGTGCATCAGGTGCGTCGCGGAGTGGTTCAGACGGATACGCGCGCGGCGCGCTTCGTCGACCAGCGCCTGCACGCCATCGCCCACTTTCAGCGCGCCGGAGGCCAGCGTACCGAGGTGACCAATCGCCTGGCCGTATTTCTGCGTGTCGGTGACGGTAAAGCCGAAATCAGCGCCTTTCAGCTCGCCTTTATCGCCTACCTGACCGCCAGACTCGGCATAGAATGGGGTTTTGTCCAGAACCACTACCGCGTTCTGGCCCGCGCTGATGCTGTCCACGGCTTTGCCGTCAACAAACAGCGCGGTCACTTTACCGTTCAGTTGCAGATGCTCGTAGCCCTGGAATTCGCTGCTGCCATCCACGCGAATCATCGCGTTGTAGTCGGCACCAAAACCGCTGGACTCACGCGCACGGCGGCGCTGCTCTTCCATTGCGGCTTCAAAGCCCACTTCGTCAACTTTGATATTGCGCTCGCGGCAAACGTCAGCCGTCAGGTCAACCGGGAAGCCGTAGGTGTCGTACAGGCGGAAAGCAGTTTCGCCGTCCAGCGTGTCACCTTTCAGCTTAGTCAGTTCGTCGTCCAGCAGAGCCAGACCGCGCTCCAGCGTACGTGCAAACTGCTCTTCTTCGGTTTTCAGAACCTGCTCAACCTGCGCCTGCTGGCGTTTCAGTTCGTCACCCGCAGCGCCCATAACGCCCACCAGCGGACCCACCAGCTTATAGAAGAAGGTGTCTTTCGCGCCCAGCATGTTGCCGTGACGGATAGCACGGCGAATGATGCGTCGCAGCACGTAGCCACGGTTTTCATTCGACGGGATCACACCATCAGCAATCAGGAACGCACAGGAACGGATGTGGTCGGCAATGACGCGCAGGGATTTGTTGCTCAGATCGGTCGCGCCAGTCACTTCGGCAACGGACTTAATCAGGGTGCTGAACAGATCGATATCGTAGTTGGAGTTCACGTGCTGCAGCACGGCGGCGATACGTTCCAGACCCATGCCGGTATCCACAGAGGGTTTCGGCAGCGGCTCCATGGTGCCGTCAATCTGACGGTTGAACTGCATGAAGACGATGTTCCAGATCTCAATGTAGCGATCGCCATCTTCTTCTGCGCTCCCCGGAGGCCCCCCCCAGATGTGATCGCCATGATCGTAGAAGATTTCGGTGCAAGGGCCACAAGGACCGGTGTCGCCCATCTGCCAGAAGTTGTCAGACGCGTAGGGTGCGCCTTTATTATCACCGATACGAATAATACGTTCGCGCGGGATACCCACTTCTTTTTCCCAGATTTCAAAGGCTTCATCGTCGGTTTCGTAGACGGTAACCCACAGACGCTCTTTCGGCAGGTTGAACCAGTTTTCACCGGTCAGCAGCTCCCATGCGTACTGGATTGCATCGTTTTTGAAATAGTCGCCGAAGCTGAAGTTGCCCAGCATTTCGAAGAAAGTGTGGTGACGTGCGGTATAACCGACGTTTTCCAGGTCGTTATGTTTACCGCCTGCGCGCACACAGCGCTGCGAGGTGGTCGCGCGGGAATAATTACGCTTGTCGAGACCAAGGAAAACATCCTTGAACTGGTTCATCCCGGCGTTAGTAAACAGTAAAGTCGGATCGTTATTTGGTACCAGGGAGCTGCTGGCAACAACCTGGTGTCCCTTACTATGGTAAAAATCGAGAAACGCCTGTCGGATCTCAGCGGTGCTCTTGCTCATAATTATCCTGAAATCAAGCTAACGAAATGTCACAGCGGGTCGCAGCGCAACGTTTGTTGGACGGACCAGCTACTGGAAAAAGTGGGAATAAGATAAGTTTTCTTGTGAGGGAAGTAAAATCCCGCATGCGTTCATTCGATAAAATTACGCCAGATATCCTGAATATCCTCCATCAGGTAGCCACGATAGAGCAAAAAACGCTGGATTTTGACTTTTTCTGAAAACTCCCGCGGCAGCGGTTCACCGTACTTACGCACCGCCTGCTCCCGCGCCTGCTCACACCAGTCGATCTCGCATTCGCGCATCGCTTTTTCGCTGGTTTCCCGCGCAATGCCTTTTTGATTCAGCTCCTGGCGGATGCGTGCCGGGCCGTAACCTTTCCGGCTGCGGCTGGCAATAAAGCGTGCGACAAAACGTGCATCATCAAGATAGCTGTGCTCATAGCACCAGGCGACAACGCGGTCATAATCTTCGGCAGTGGCGTCGATAGCTTCCGGCCCGTTTTTCGTCATCACGGGCGCGGTGAGTTTGCGGCGAAGTTCCTGTTCACTGTGGTCGCGAACTGCAAGAATGCGCACCGCGCGATCTAATAGTCGGGCGTACGCAGGACGACGTGCTGTGGATTCACTCATAGATAAACCTGCTACAGTTAAAAAGCAAAAAGGGCCGCATTATGCGACCCTTATTTATTTCAGCGAGTGATTAGAAATCTTCGTTGGTTTCTTCAGCGCCTTCGCCGTCAACGGCGAACTGCGGCTTAGCATCCTGGTTGGTGAGCAGCAGCTCACGCACTTTCTTCTCGATCTCTTTTGCTGCTGCCGGGTTATCTTTCAGCCAGGAAATGGCGTTCGCTTTACCCTGACCAATCTTGTCGCCGTTGTAGCTGTACCAGGCGCCCGCTTTTTCAATCAGCTTCTCTTTCACGCCCAGGTCAACCAGTTCGCCGAAGAAGTTGATCCCTTCGCCGTACATGATCTGGAATTCAGCCTGTTTAAACGGTGCAGCAATTTTGTTCTTCACAACCTTCACGCGGGTTTCGCTGCCCACCACGTTATCACCGTCTTTCACGGCGCCGATACGGCGGATATCCAGACGCACGGAGGCATAGAATTTCAGTGCGTTACCACCGGTGGTGGTTTCCGGGTTACCGAACATCACACCAATCTTCATACGGATCTGGTTGATGAAGATCAGCAGCGTGTTGGACTGCTTCAGGTTACCGGCCAGCTTACGCATCGCCTGGCTCATCATACGTGCCGCGAGGCCCATGTGAGAGTCGCCGATTTCGCCTTCGATTTCTGCTTTCGGGGTCAGCGCGGCTACGGAGTCGACGATAATCACGTCGACTGCACCAGAGCGTGCCAGGGCGTCACAGATTTCCAGCGCCTGCTCACCGGTATCCGGCTGAGAACACAGCAGGTTGTCGATATCAACACCCAGTTTACGAGCGTAGACCGGATCCAGCGCGTGCTCAGCATCGATAAAGGCACAGGTTTTGCCTTCGCGCTGTGCTGCAGCCACAACCTGTAACGTCAGGGTGGTTTTACCGGAGGATTCTGGTCCGTAGATTTCTACGATACGACCCATTGGCAGGCCGCCAGCACCCAGTGCAATATCCAGAGAAAGCGAACCGGTGGAGATAGTTTCTACATCCATGGAACGGTCTTCACCCAGGCGCATGATGGAACCTTTACCGAATTGCTTTTCGATCTGGCCCAGTGCTGCCGCCAACGCTTTCTGTTTGTTTTCGTCGATAGCCATTATTTCCTCTCATGCCGGGAGAAGCGACTGTGCTTCACCGTGGATTTCTGTTCTGTTGCCGCAATTATACTGTATGGTCATACAGTATCAAGTCTTTTGTAGAAATTGTTGCCAGAGCGTTTTTAACGCATATCCGGTCGCCTGACGGCGCACGCTTTCACGATCACCGCTAAAGCACTCCCGGCGGGTGATCCCTTCGCCTTGTGCCGTCGCAAAGCCAAACCACACGGTGCCGACAGGCTTTTCTTCGCTGCCGCCGTCCGGTCCGGCGATGCCGCTAATTGAGATAGCGTAATCCGCACGTGCGGCACGCAGCGCACCAATTGCCATCTCGACAACCACCGGTTCACTCACCGCGCCATGCTCAATCAGCGTTGGCTCGCGTACGGCGATCATTTGCACTTTCGCTTCATTACTGTAGGTGACAAAGCCGCGGTCAAACCAGGCCGAGCTGCCGGCAATATCGGTGATGACTTTTGCCACCCAGCCGCCCGTACAGGATTCTGCCGTCGTTACCGTCGCACCGCGCTGTTTGAGCGCCTGCCCCACGGCTTCACTCAGCTGCATCAATTCATGGTCAGTCATGTTGTTAAGCTCCTGAAAAACGTGCAGCACAAGATAGCACTTTACGCCGTAGCCTGAAGGAAGAGGAACCGGTTTTACGAGCCTCCTTCCGAAAACTGCCTGCCAGCGTTTGGGGAAAAGAAAAAGGTGAGTGGATAACCTCCCCTCACCTTCCTGACTGCCCAATCACGCCATTAATTGAACGGCGATGCCACCCGCGCCTGCGCCACGGCCAGCCCTAACTGCCAGACCGCCATCGCATAGTGCGTGCTGTGGTTATACCGGGTGATGGTGTAGAAGTTCGGCAGACCGTACCAGTACTGATAACCCGTACCAATATCCAGACGCAGCAGGCTCACCTGCTGATTACCGGCGATCGGTTGCTGCGGTGTTAACCCAGCAGCGGTTAGCTGTGCTGCGCTGTATTTGGTTTTGAAACCATTTTCCAGCCCGGCCGCCTGACCGTTGGCCTGAATGGCAACCGGCTCGCCTTTCTTCCAGCCGTGACCTTTGAAGTAGTTGGCGACGCTGCCAATGGCATCTTCGGGATCCCACAGGTTAATGTGCCCGTCCCCGTTAAAATCAACAGCGTACTGCTTATACGACGACGGCATAAACTGCCCGTAGCCCATTGCCCCGGCGAAGGAGCCTTTCAGATCCAGCGGGTCGTCCTGCTCGTCGCGGGCCATCAGCAGGAAGGTTTCCAGCTCGGAGGAGAAGTACTCCGCGCGGCGCGGGTAGTTAAAGGAGAGGGTCGCCAGCGCATCAAGAATGCGGGTTTTGCCCATCACGCGGCCCCAGCGGGTTTCGACGCCAATAATCCCGACGATGATCTCCGGCGGTACGCCGTACACCTGCCAGGCGCGGGTCAGCGCATCCTGATATTGGTCCCAGAACGCCACGCCGTTTTGCACGTTGTCCGGGGTAATAAACTGCTGGCGATAGCGTAGCCACGCGCCGTTCGGACCGGCCGGTGGCTGAGTGGTTGGGGCCTGGCGGTCCATCAGACGCAGTACATAGTCCAGACGCTTGGCCTGGGAGAGGATCTCCTGCAGCTGGGTTTTATTAAAACCGTGCTTGCTCACCATTTTGTCGATGAACTGCTCCGCCGCCGGGTTATTGGCAAAGTCGCCCCCCATCTGCATCACGTCGTGCTGAGGTTCCAGCAGAAAGCCGCCAGAAGGCGCGCCCGCGGTTTGCTGGGCCGCTTCGGTTTTCGGTTTGCTGCTGCAGGCAGAGAGCAAAATAAGCACAGGCAATAAGGCTGCGTAACGACGCTTGAACATGGCACATCCATTCCAGGGAATTCGATAAGTGGCAAGTATGGTAAAGCATCCGGGACACCTCAAGGAAGGGGCGCTGGCGTACGCCGCAAAATCTTTACGCTACCCAAAGGCAAATTCAGCGTCTTCTCAGCCGCATATGATTGCCCATCGCCAAAATCTTTCAAATTGATCAATTTTTCTTTCATTGTGAGATCTAATTAACACTTTAAAACCTTTCAAAGTGATTATTATTAGATGCCGTCAGACACGAACTCACACGTCCACAGGAGAGAAGAATGATAGAAACCATTACCCACGGTGCCGAGTGGTTTATCGGGCTGTTTCAGAAAGGTGGCGAGGTCTTTACCGGGATGGTCACCGGTATTTTGCCGCTGCTGATAAGCCTGCTGGTGATCATGAATGCGCTGATCAACTTCATCGGCCAGCACCGGATCGAAAAATTCGCCCAGCGCTGCGCCGGAAATCCACTGTCCCGTTATTTGCTGTTGCCCTTTATCGGCACTTTTGTGTTCTGTAACCCGATGACCCTGAGCCTCGGACGTTTTATGCCGGAGCGCTACAAGCCGAGCTACTACGCTGCGGCCTCGTACAGCTGCCACTCGATGAACGGTCTGTTTCCGCACATCAACCCCGGGGAGCTGTTCGTCTACCTCGGGATCGCCAGTGGCCTGACCACCCTCGGTCTGCCGCTGGGCCCGCTGGCAGTCAGCTATCTGCTGGTCGGCCTGGTCACCAACTTCTTCCGCGGCTGGGTCACCGACCTCACCACCGCCATTTTCGAAAAGAAAATGGGCATCCAGCTTGAACAAAAAGTCCATCTGGCAGGAGCAACAGCATGACCCGCATTCGGATTGAACAAGGCACGGGCGGATGGGGCGGCCCACTGGAACTGGACGCCACCGCCGACAAAAAGATTGTCTATATCACCGCCGGTACACGCCCGGCGATCGTCGACAAGTTGCGCGATCTTACCGGCTGGGAAGCAGTCGACGGCTTTAAAGAGGGCGAACCGCCGGAAGCGGAAATTGGCGTGGCGGTGATCGACTGCGGCGGCACCCTGCGCTGCGGCATTTATCCTAAACGGCGAATTCCCACGATCAACATTCACGCGACGGGAAAATCCGGACCGCTGGCGCAGTACATCCTTGAAGACATTTACGTGTCTGGGGTGCGAGAAGAGAACATTACCCTGGCTGACGGTGTCGCACCGGCGAAAAAGAGCGCCCCGCGCGAGTACGACACGAGTAAGAAGATCACCGAGCAGAGCGACGGCCTGCTGGCCAAAGTCGGGATGGGGATGGGCTCGGCGGTGGCGGTGCTGTTCCAGTCCGGGCGCGACACCATTGATACGGTGCTGAAAACCATTCTGCCGTTTATGGCGTTCGTCTCGGCGCTGATCGGCATCATCATGGCCTCGGGCCTTGGGGACTGGATCGCCCACGGTCTTGCTCCGCTGGCCAGCCATCCGTTAGGGCTGGTGACGCTGGCGCTGATTTGCTCCTTCCCTCTGCTGTCGCCGTTCCTTGGCCCTGGAGCCGTGATCGCCCAGGTGATTGGCGTATTAATCGGGGTGCAGATTGGGCTGGGCCATATCCCGCCACATCTCGCCCTGCCCGCGCTGTTCGCCATTAATGCCCAGGCCGCCTGCGACTTTATCCCGGTGGGTCTGTCGCTTGCCGAAGCGCGCCAGGACACCGTGCGCGTCGGCGTGCCTTCGGTGCTGGTCAGCCGCTTCCTGACGGGCGCGCCCACCGTGCTGATCGCCTGGTTTGTCTCCGGCTTTATTTATCAATAAGAGGTGCTTGCGATGACTGTGATTTACCAGACCACCATTACCCGTATCGGCCAGAGCGCCCCGGATGCGCTCTGCGACCAGATGCTGATTACCTTTCGCGAAGGCGCGCCTGCGGATATCGAAGAGTTTTGCTTTATCCACTGTCACGGCGAGCTGAACGGCGAACTGCTGCCCGGCAGCCAGTTAACCCTGGGGGAAACCCGCTATCCGGTCACCGCCGTGGGCAGTGTCGCCGAGCAGAATCTGCGCGAGTTGGGGCATATCACCCTGCGTTTCGATGGTCAGACCGAGGCGGAATATCCGGGTACCGTGCATGTCGCCGGGCCGGTTCCGCAGGCGCTGGCCACCGGTTGTGTACTGAAATTTGTAGCCTAATAAAGGAGAGAAAGATGAATCAGGTTGCTGTTGTCATTGGCGGGGGACAAACCTTAGGGGAATATCTCTGCCGTGGGCTGGCCGCAGAGGGCTATCGCGTGGCGGTGGTGGATATTCAAAGCGAAAAAGCCGCCCGGGTAGCCAGCGTTATTAATCAGGAGTTTGGCGAAGGGATGGCGTACGGCTTTGGTGCCGATGCCACCAGCGAACAGAGCGTGCTGGCGCTGTCGCACGGGGTGAACGAGATTTTTGGCCGCGTCGACCTGCTGGTCTACAGCGCCGGGATCGCCAAAGCCGCGTTTATCAGCGACGTCGCGCTGGGGGATTTCGACCGCTCATTACAGGTGAATCTGGTGGGCTATTTCCTCTGCGCCCGCGAGTTTTCCCGTCTGATGATCCGCGACGGCATTGCCGGGCGCATCATTCAGATCAACTCCAAGTCCGGCAAGGTGGGCAGCAAACACAACTCCGGCTACAGCGCAGCCAAGTTTGGCGGCGTGGGGCTGACGCAGTCCCTGGCGCTGGATCTGGCCGAGTACGGCATTACCGTGCATTCATTAATGCTCGGCAACCTGCTGAAATCGCCGATGTTCCAGTCGCTGCTACCGCAATATGCCACCAAGCTGGGTATTGAAGCGGATCAGGTGGAGCAATACTACATCGATAAAGTCCCGCTCAAGCGCGGCTGCGACTACCAGGATGTGCTGAACATGCTGCTGTTTTATGCCAGCCCAAAAGCGTCTTACTGCACCGGGCAGTCGATCAATGTTACCGGTGGGCAGGTCATGTTCTGATCGCGCGGCCAGATGCCCTCACGCCCCCTCTCCCACAGGGAGGGGGATCTGTTAATCACCCAGGAGCCACACATGGTCACCACCCTTATTACCGTCGCCGCTATAGCCTGGATTTGCCAGCTGGCACTCGGCGGCTGGCAAATCCACCGCTTTAATCGCGCCTTCGACGCCCTTTGCCAGCGCGGTCGCGTCGGCGTGGGCCGTTCCGGCGGGCGCTTTAAACCGCGGGTGGTGATTGCCATCGCGCTGGATGACGACGACCGGGTCTGCGACGCCCTGATGATGCGCGGGCTGACGGTCTTCGCCCGTCCGGTGAAAATTGCAGCACTCAACGGCCTTCCCCTGCGGGAATTAGAGCCTGGTGTGATCTTTCCCCATGATCCACTCTGTCAGAATGCACTATCATTAGCGCTTAAATTGAAACATGGATAATTTCGTTGTGAACGTTATAAGCTTGCGAAATTATCATTTCGCAACATAAGGAACTCAACGTCTATGAAACCACGCCAGCGGCAGGCGGCCATTCTTGAGCATCTGCAAAAGCAGGGAAAGTGCTCAGTCGAGGATCTGGCCCACCACTTTGATACCACCGGTACCACCATCCGCAAGGATCTGGTGATCCTGGAAAACGCCGGAACGGTGATCCGAACCTATGGCGGCGTGGTGCTGAATAAAGACGAAGCCGATCCGCCGATCGACCACAAAACGCTGATCAATACCCAGCAGAAAGCGCTGATCGCCGATGCCGCAGTGAAGTTTATCCATGACGGTGATTCCATCATTCTCGATGCGGGCAGCACGGTGCTGCAGATGGTGCCGATGCTGAGTCGCTTTAATAACATCACGGTGATGACCAACAGCCTGCACATCGTCAACGCGCTGGCGGAATTCGACAACGAACAAACTCTTCTGATGCCCGGCGGCACCTTCCGCAAAAAATCGGCATCGTTTCACGGCCAGCTGGCAGAAAACGCCTTCGACCATTTCAGCTTTGACCGCCTGTTTATGGGCACCGACGGCATCGATCTCAACGCGGGCGTCACCACCTTCAACGAAGTCTTCAGCGTCAGCAAAGCCATGTGCAATGCCGCCCGGGAGGTGATCCTGATGGCAGACTCGTCGAAGTTTGGCCGCAAAAGCCCTAATATTGTCTGTGCCCTTGAAAGCGTCGATACGCTGATCACCGACGCAGGTATCGATCCGGCGTTCAAGAAAGCGCTGGAAGAGAAAGGAATCAACGTGATCGTAACCGGAGAGAGAGATGAGTGATTTTCTGATCAACGCAGGTCGTCAAACCCTGATGCTGGAACTGCAGGAAGCCAGCCGCCTGCCGGAAAGGCTGGGTGATGATTTTGTTCTGGCCGCCAACACCATCATTCAGTGTGAAGGCAAAGTGATTGTCGCGGGCATTGGTAAATCCGGCCATATCGGCAAGAAGATTGCCGCAACGCTTGCCAGCACCGGCACCCCGGCCTTTTTTGTCCATCCGGCGGAAGCGCTGCACGGCGACCTGGGGATGATTGAAAGCCGCGACGTGCTGCTGTTTATCTCCTACTCCGGTTCGGCGAAAGAGCTGGATCTTATCCTCCCGCGCCTGCAGGAAAAATCGGTCGCGCTGCTGGCGATGACCGGCAAATCCCGCTCGCCGCTGGCGCTGGCTGCCAAAGCGACACTGGATATTTCAGTCGAACGCGAAGCCTGCCCGATGCACCTGGCGCCGACCTCCAGCACCGTCAATACGCTGATGATGGGCGATGCGCTGGCAATGGCAGTAATGCAGGCCCGGGGCTTTAACGAAGAAGATTTTGCCCGCTCCCATCCGGCCGGGGCGCTGGGCGCGCGTCTGCTGAATAAAGTGCATCACCTGATGCGCACCGATGACGCCATCCCGCAGGTGAAGCTGAATACCAGCGTAATGGACGCAATGCTGGAGCTGAGCCGTACCGGGCTGGGGCTGGTGGCGGTCTGCGATGAACACCATCAGGTCAAAGGGGTGTTCACCGACGGCGACCTGCGTCGCTGGCTGGTGGGCGGCGGTAAACTGGAGATCGCCGTCAGCGACGCCATGACCCGCGGCGGCCTGACCCTGAATGCCGACAGCCGCGCGATAGAAGCCAAAGAGCTGCTGATGAAGCGCAAAATTACCGCCGCTCCGGTGGTGGATGACAATGGCTGCCTGTGCGGGGCCATTAACCTGCAGGATTTCTACCAGGCAGGCATCATTTAAGGCTTCAGCCCCAGACGTTTTGCCAGCCGGTGCAGGTTGGCGACGTCTGTCTCCAGCGCCCTTGCGCTCGCTGCCCAGCTGCGGCTGTTCTGCTCCAGCGCCCGGCTGATCATCTGGCGCTGAAAATCTTCCGTGGCATCACGCAGGTTCCGATTCGTCACCTGCGGTTCTGGCATTTCCGACATCGTCGCAGGCGTACTCTCATCATGCAGGGAAAAATGGCGGGCGTGGATCACCACTTCATCGCCCGACCTCGCGGCCCGCGCCAGTACCACGGCGCGGTGGATCGCATGCTCCAGCTCGCGCACGTTGCCGGGCCAGCCGTAGCTCATCAGATGGGTGCGGGCACCAGGGCTGAGTACCACCCGGGATAAGCCCATCCGTAACCGGCACTGCTCGCAGAAAAAGCCCGCCAGCAGCACCACATCCTCGCCCCGCTCGCGCAGCGCCGGTACCGAAAGCGGAAACACGCTCAGGCGGTGGAACAGGTCAGCACGGAAATTCCCGGCCAGCACCTCTTCACGCAGATCGCGGTTAGTGGCCGCCAGCACCCGGACGTCAACCCGCAGGCTGCGGTCGTCGCCCACCCGCTGGATATCGCCATACTGCAGCACGCGCAGCAGCTTGGCCTGCAGCGCCAGCGACAGCTCGCCAATCTCGTCGAGGAACAGCGTGCCGTTGTCAGCCATTTCAAACTTGCCGCTGCGGTTGCTGATCGCCCCGGTAAACGCCCCTTTGACGTGACCGAACAGTTCGCTCTCGGCGACGCTCTCCGGCAGCGCGGCACAGTTCAGATAGACCAGTGGATTCACGCCGCGCGGCGAGGCCTCGTGGATGGATTTCGCCACCAGCTCTTTACCGGTGCCGGTTTCCCCTTCGATCAGTACGTTAAGATCGGAGGCGGCGACTATCTCAATCTCCTTCTTCAACTGCATGATGCCCGGTGACAGGCCGATCATCTCAGTGTGCGCCACCTGCTCAAACGCCGTCGGGCTGGCGGGGAGGCTGTTCTGGCTCTCCAGCTGCTCAATCAGCAATGCATTGTTCAGCGCCCCGGCAGCCAGCGCCGCAATCAGCCGCAGCTCTTCGTCGCTGAAGGTGTCGAACTGATCCGGCGACATGCCGTCGAGGGTCAGCGCGCCAATAAGATGTTGCCCGGCAAACAGCGGCAGGCCGATACAGGCATGCACTTTCAGGCTCTCCTGGCCGGGAATGAGTCCGTCATAGGGGTCGGGCAGATCGCTGTCGGCAGGAAAGCGAACCACATCCCCGGCGCGGGCGATGGTCTCCAGTCGGGGATGTCCCTCAAGGGTAAATCGCCGCCCGAGAACATCCTGCGCCAGCCCGTCTATAGCCAGCGGAATAAACTGCCGCCCTTCATAACGCAGCAGCGCCGATGCATCGCAATCCAGCACATGGCGCAGGGTCGAGATCAGGCGCTGAAAACGATCCTGATGGCCGATACCGCTCTGCAACTCAATGGCGATCCCCGCCAGCACTTCAACTGAAAAACTCATTTTCGCCTCGCTGTCATTCTGACAATGCATCTTGTCATATTGACTATATCAATGACAGTCAAATTGACTACCCATTAAGCGTTATTATTTTTAAAAACAATAAAAATCAATCACTTAAAAAGTTGGCACGCAAGCTGCAATAAGAAAAATATCTTTATCCCCATTCGCTTAATTATTTTCGAGGTTGCTATGTCTATTCTGGTTAAAAACAATATTCATTGGGTCGGTCAACGTGACTGGGAAGTACGTGATTTCCACGGAACTGAATATAAAACCCTGCGCGGCAGCAGCTACAATAGCTACCTCATTCGTGAAGAGAAAAACGTGCTGATCGACACCGTCGATCATAAATTCAGCCGTGAATTCGTGCAGAACCTGCGCAGCGAAATCGACCTGGCCGATATCGATTACATCATCATTAACCACGCCGAAGAAGATCACGCCGGTGCGCTGACCGAACTGATGTCCTGCATCCCGGACACCCCAATTTACTGCACCGCTAACGCTATCGACTCCATCAATGGTCATCACCATCACCCGGAGTGGAATTTCAACATCGTGAAAACCGGTGACGCCCTGGATATCGGTAACGGCAAACAGCTGATCTTCGTTGAAACCCCAATGCTGCACTGGCCTGACAGCATGATGACCTACATGACCGGCGACGCGGTGCTGTTCAGTAACGACGCCTTCGGTCAGCACTACTGCGACGAACGTCTGTTCAATGACGAAGTGGATCAGACTGAGCTGTTCGAACAGTGCCAGCGTTACTACGCCAACATCCTGACCCCGTTCAGCCGTCTGGTCACGCCAAAAATTACTGAAATCCTCGGCTTTAACCTGCCGGTGGATATGATTGCCACCTCCCACGGTGTGGTATGGCGCGAGAACCCAACCCAGATCGTTGAAATGTATCTGAAATGGGCCGCTGACTATCAGGAAGATCGCATCACCGTCTTCTACGACACCATGTCCAACAATACCCGCATGATGGCCGACGCCATTGCTCAGGGCATCAACGAAGTGGATCCCAACGTGGCGGTGAAAATCTTCAACGTGGCGCGCAGCGATAAGAACGAGGTCCTGACTAACGTCTTCCGCTCTAAAGGCGTGCTGGTGGGAACCTCCACCATGAACAACGTGATGATGCCAAAAATTGCGGGCCTGGTTGAAGAGATGACCGGTTTGCGCTTTCGCAACAAACGCGCCAGCGCATTCGGCTCCCACGGCTGGAGCGGCGGTGCGGTAGACCGTCTGTCCACCCGTTTGCAGGATGCCGGTTTTGAGATGTCCCTGAGCCTGAAAGCGAAATGGCGCCCGGATATCGACGCGCTGGAAATCTGCCGTCAGCACGGCCGTGACATTGCACGTCAGTGGGCACTCGCTCCGCTGCCAGCAGCGACCACCACTGCCTCGGCTCAACAGCAGGACGAGTGCGCCTGTGCCGCAGCGGCCGCTGCGGATCTCGGCCCTTGCATGCAGTGCAGCGTCTGCCAGTGGATCTACGATCCGGCGGTTGGCGAGCCAATGCAGGATGTACAGCCAGGCACTCCGTGGAGCCAGGTGCCAGACAACTTCCTGTGCCCTGAATGCTCCCTGGGTAAAGACGTCTTCGACGAACTGGCATCGGAGGCAAAATGAACCACGGCATCGTGATTATCGGCTCGGGCTTTGCCGCTCGCCAGCTGGTGAAAAACATTCGTAAACAGGATGCAAACGTCCCGCTGACGCTGATCGCCGCCGACAGCATGGACGAGTACAGCAAGCCAGACTTGAGCCACGTCATCAGTCAGAGTCAGCGTGCCGACGACCTCACCCGCCAGACGGCGGGGGAGTTTGCCGAGGAGTACAACCTGCGCCTGTTCCCTTACAGCTGGGTAACGGAAATCGACGCCGCCGCCCATGTGGTGAAAGCAAAAGACACCCAGTGGTCATATGACAAACTGGTGCTGGCAACCGGCGCAGCGGCCTTTGTTCCGCCGGTCGAAGGCCGCGAGCTGATGCTCACCCTGAACAGCCAGACCGAGTACCGCGCCTGCGAAACCACCCTGCGCGATGCGCGGCGGGTGATGATTGTCGGCGGGGGTCTGATCGGCACCGAGCTGGCGATGGATTTCTGCCGGGCCGGGAAAGCCGTTACCCTGGTTGACCATGCTGCCAGCATCCTGTCTGCGCTTATGCCAGCCGAAGTAAGCAGTCGCTTACAACATCGGCTGACCGATATGGGCGTGCACCTGCAGCTGAAATCCCAGCTGCACAGCCTGACCCAAACCGGGAACGGGATTTGCGCCATGTTGGATCGCGACCGCTGCATCGAAGTGGATGCGGTGATTGCCGCCACCGGGCTGCGGGCCGAAACCGTGCTGGCCCGGCGTGCGGGTGCAGAGGTAAACCGTGGCGTGAAGGTCGACAGCTATCTGCAGACCACGCAGCCGGATATCTATGCCCTGGGAGATTGCGCCGAAATTAACGGTCAGGTGTTGCCATTCCTGCAACCGATTCAACTCAGCGCCATGTACCTGGCAAAGAACCTGCTCGGCGGCAGCGCGCCGTTGAAACTGCCCGCGATGCTGGTGAAGGTGAAAACGCCGGAACTGCCTCTGCATCTGGCGGGTGAAACCCAGCGCAAAGATTTGACCTGGCAGATCGCCATTGAGCCGCAGGGTATGGTGGCAAAAGGCGCCGATGCCGAAGGCAACCTGCGCGCCTTTGTGGTCAGTGAAGATCGCATGAAGGAGGCTTTCGCCCTGCTGAAATCATTACCTGTTTAACCCTCAAGCTCGATCACTCTTTTGTTGTATGCCTGTCCGATTTTGCCTTTCGCAGCCCCGATGTCCCGGGGCTTTTTTATGCCGGACACCGGCGGTCACGCCGTAAGATCAGCGATGCGGGCCGGGCATCACCGAATCACGCAGGATCAGCTCCCCGTCAAAGGTCTGCCGGAAAGTAAAGTCCCCGCCATCGAGCATAAAGATCACCCGGCTGATGGTCTCTTTCACCATCTCGGTGACCGGCACCCGCACGCTTGAGAGCGCTGGGATCACGTATGGCGCCATCGCGATATCATCGAACCCGGCCACCGACACCTCGCCAGGTACGGCCACTCCGCTTTCATGCAGCTGCTTAATGGCGCCAATCGCCATGTCGTCGTTACTGGCCACCAGCGCCGTAAAGGTCTCGTCGCGCGCCAGCAGTTCCGTCACCCCTGCAGCGCCGCTGGCCGGGGTCCATTTGCCTTCGACAATCAGCGATTCACGCAGCGGGATCCGCTCTGCAGCAAGCGCGTCTTTATAGCCGGAGAGACGCTCAATCCCGGTAGGTGAATCGAGTGAGCCGGTAATAAACGCAATATCCCGATGGCCCTGCCCGATTAACTGCGCCACCGCCGCCTGGCTGGAGGCTTTATGATCCGACCAGACGCAGTGGCTGCTGTGCTTGCGCAAGCGTCGGTTCAGCACCAGCACCGGCTGCTCGTGCTTGTCGATGATCTCGTCCATCTCATCGACGCTGAGAAAACGCGGGTAGATGATGATCGCATCGCAGCGCATATCCAGCAGATACTGAATCGCTTCACGCTCTTCACTGGCGCTGTGCTTGCCGTCGGCGAGGATCAGCTGCCGCCCTTTTTCTTCGGTCATTCTGGCTGCGTGGAACAGCAACTCGCTGAAATAGACCCCGTGATAGAGGGTGTTGGTCACCACCAGCCCGAGGGTTTGCGTGCGCCTGGTCGCCAGATTGCGCGCCAGTAAATTCGGGCGATAGCCGCTCTCCTCAATCGCCTGAAATACCCTGTCTTTTGTCTCCTGGCTCACGTAGCCATTGCCCGAAAGCACCCGGGAAACCGTCGCCTTCGAGACCCCTGCCCGCTTCGCCACTTCCAGCATCGTGGTCATAATCTGTTCCGTCTGAAACCAATGAGCGGCAGTGTACTGCACCCCGTGAAAATTGTCGCAGCGCGAATACTGCGCTTTGTCGCGCGTTAGGTGATCGTCATCACGATTATAAAAAATGACCAAAATGTGATCTTGTTTGATCATGAGAAACTCTTCATGATTTTGTGGAACCGGTTTCCTATATAAGTTTCATCGCCCACCTGATGAAGACGTACCTTACTGATAAAACAGGATATAACCCGATGGCCAAAAATTATGCTGCGCTGGCAGATGCCGTTGTCAGCGCGCTCGGCGGCAAAGACAACATCGTCGCTGTCACCCACTGTATGACCCGACTGCGCTTTGTGGCGAAGGACGAGAGCCTGATCGACAGCGCCACGTTGAAAAGCATCAGCGGCGTGCTGGGCGTGGTGCGTAACGACAACCAGTGCCAGGTGATCATCGGGAATACCGTTTCCCAGGCGTACCGCGAAGTGGTGAACCTGCTGCCTGCCGACCTGCAACCTGCCGTGCCGCAGGGGCCACAAAAGATGACGTTTAAACGCGTGGGCGCAGGGATCCTTGATGCCCTGATCGGCACCATGTCCCCGCTGATCCCGGCGATCATCGGTGGTTCAATGGTCAAACTACTGGCGATGATCCTTGAGATGACCGGCGTGCTGACCAAAGGCGAACCGACGCTGACCATTCTGACGGTAATCGGCGACGGGGCGTTCTTCTTCCTGCCACTGATGGTGGCTGCGTCTGCCGCAGTGAAATTCAAAACCAACATGTCGCTGGCGATTGCCATTGCGGGCGTGCTGGTGCATCCGAGCTTTATCGAGCTGATGGCCAAAGCGGCGCAGGGCGAGCATGTTGAGTTCGCCTTTATCCCGGTGACGGCGGTGAAATACACCTACACGGTGATCCCGGCGCTGGTGATGACCTGGTGCCTGTCGTATATCGAACGCTGGGTAGATAAGATCACCCCGGCGGTGACTAAAAACTTCCTCAAGCCAATGCTGATCGTGCTGATCGCCGCCCCACTCGCCATTGTGTTGATCGGACCGCTGGGGATCTGGATCGGTAGTGCTATCTCCGCGCTGGTTTACACCATTCACGACTATCTGGGCTGGCTGTCCGTCGCCATCATGGGCGCACTGTGGCCGCTGCTGGTGATGACCGGGATGCACCGCGTGTTTACCCCAACTATCATTCAGACCATTGCCGAAACCGGCAAAGAAGGGATGGTCATGCCATCTGAAATCGGTGCCAACCTGTCGCTCGGCGGTTCATCGCTGGCGGTCGCCTGGAAAACCAAAAACCCGGAACTGCGCCAGACCGCGCTGGCGGCGGCAGCTTCCGCCATCATGGCGGGGATCTCGGAACCGGCGCTGTACGGCGTGGCGGTACGTCTGAAACGCCCATTAATTGCGAGCCTGATCAGCGGCTTTATCTGCGGCGCGGTCGCCGGGATCGCCGGTCTTGCCAGCCACTCGATGGCGGCACCGGGCCTGTTTACCAGCGTGCAGTTCTTCGACCCGGCCAATCCGATGACCATCGTCTGGGTGTTTGGGGTGATGGCGCTGGCGGTGGTGCTCTCCTTCGTGCTGACCCTGATGCTGGGCTTTGAAGATATCCCGGTTGAAGATGAAGCCGAGAAAGCGCGGGCGCTTCAAACCGCGCCGGTCCAGACCACAGAAGCACGCGCATAATTTGACTAGCGAGGTAAGAATGTCTGTTTTTCCACAAGGATTTTTATGGGGCGGCGCACTGGCCGCCAACCAGAGTGAAGGTGCGTACCGTGAAGGCGGCAAGGGCCTGACCACCGTCGACATGATCCCCCATGGCGCTAACCGCCTGGCGGTAAAAGTCGGTAAGGAAAAACGCTTTGCGCTGCGTGAGGACGAGTTTTATCCGAGCCACGACGCGATTGATTTTTACCATCGCTATAAAGAAGACATCGCCTTAATGGCCGAGATGGGCTTCACGGTGTTTCGCACCTCGATTGCCTGGAGCCGTCTCTATCCGAATGGCGACGAGCCGCTACCAAATAAAGACGGGATTGCGTTCTATCGCGCGGTCTTTGAGGAGTGCAAAAAGTACAACATCGAGCCGCTGGTCACGCTGTGTCACTTCGACGTGCCGATGCACCTGGTGACCGAGTATGGCTCCTGGCGCAACCGCAAGATGATCGACTTCTTTGCCCGCTATGCACGCACCTGCTTCGAAGAATTTAACGGGCTGGTGAAGTACTGGCTGACCTTCAACGAAATCAACATCATGCTGCACAGCCCGTTCTCCGGTGCCGGGCTGGTGTTTGAAGAAGGCGAAAACGAAGATCAGGTGAAGTATCAGGCGGCGCACCATGAACTGGTGGCCAGCGCACTGGCGACAAAAATCGCCCATGAGGTCAACCCGGAAAACCAGGTTGGCTGCATGCTGGCGGGCGGTAATTTCTACCCTTACTCCTGCAAACCGGAAGACGTGTGGATGGCGCTGGAGAAAGATCGCGAGAACCTGTTCTTTATCGACGTGCAGGCACGCGGCAGTTACCCGGCCTACTCTGCCCGCGTATTCCGCGAAAAAGGGGTGGTGATTGTTAAGGATCCGGGCGATGACCAGCTTCTGAAAAACACCGTCGATTTCGTGTCGTTCAGCTATTACGCCTCGCGCTGCGCCTCGGCAGACATGAATGCCAACAACACCAGCGCGGCCAACATCGTCAAATCCCTGCGTAACCCGCATATCGAGGTGAGCGAATGGGGCTGGGGCATCGATCCACTGGGCCTGCGCATCACCATGAACATGATGTACGACCGCTACCAGAAGCCGCTTTTCCTGGTGGAAAACGGACTGGGAGCGAAGGACGACATCGACGCCAACGGCGAGATTAACGACGACTATCGCATCAGCTATCTGCGCGAGCACATCCGCGCGATGGGCGATGCGATTGAAGACGGTGTTCCGCTGATGGGCTATACCAGCTGGGGCTGTATCGACCTGGTGGCGGCCTCGACGGGCGAAATGAGCAAACGCTACGGCTTTATCTATGTCGATCGCGACGATGCCGGGAACGGCACCCTTGATCGCAAACGCAAAAAATCGTTCTGGTGGTATAAGAAAGTGATCGCCAGCAACGGTGCCGATTTAGCGTAGTTTTTTGCCCGGTGGCGCAGCCAAATTTGCGGGTACCGGGCAATAAAAACGTCCTGCTGATTAAAGTCCTGTTGTCTACGCTTCGCAACAATCCTCTTTACCTCTTCCAGAAGAGGACGGTATCAACTTACCGTTTTCAAGCACCATAACTCGATCTGCAGAGGCAATAGTCTCAGGTCTGTGGGCAATCAACAGTATAGTTAAACCCAAGCCGCGCAGGGTATTGCCGATAAGAATTTCATTGGTCACATCAAGATGACTTGTAGCTTCATCCAGAATCAAAAGTCGTGGGCGTTTATATAATGCCCGAGCCAACAGCAAGCGCTGTTTCTGTCCACCAGACAAAGAATTGCCCAATTCGCCAAATAGAGTTTGATAACCCATAGGCAAGGCAATGATATCTTCATGCAATTGCGCGAGTACAGCACAATGCTGTGCCCTGGCTAAATCCATTTCTTGTGCAAAAAAAGTAATATTGTCGAGGATGGCCCCCTGGAACAACCGATCCTCTTGCATGACTGCACCTATAATTTGTCGAACCTGCCCAAAAACTTCTTGATGGTGATCTATTCCAAAAACCCGCAACCGTCCTGCAGAAGGTTGATATAGTCCTAAGATCAGTTTAGCTAATGTTGTTTTACCACACCCTGAGCGACCCACTAACGCGACCACTTCACCGGGCATAATACACATATCAGCCTCAGTTAAGATATTCACGTCTCCTTGACCATAGCTGAAGGCTACACTTTCCAGTTTCACTACCGGCCCATCCATTTTATTTAGAGGAAAAAAAGTGGAAACTGATTCAACTGCCTGGAAACTTCTTTCCTTTGGAGTCAGTACTATATCTGCTAATCGCTCGTTATAAATATCAAGCATCTGCCACGCAAAAAACTTATCAATAAGGCCATTAATGCTGGACGTGAAACGCCCTTGAAATGACATGTATGCAACCAACATACCGACAGAGAATTGACCTGATAATACTGCTTTGGCGCCAAACCATAGTACAGCAGCACCAACCACACTACCAATGACTGTATTAGCGATATCGTAATTAATGATTAATTTACTTTCACGTAACTGACTATTACGCCTTTCAACATTCAGATTACGCCATGCAGACTCACGCTGAGGTAATGCCCCATTAACTCGCAAACTGAGCATACCGTGCAGTGTTTCCAGAAATGACTAGACTCGAGCGTACTTGCCGTCCAACTGACTTCGGATGCCTTGCGTAAGGTACTAAACCACATTAATCGCAGCAAACAATATAACAGCGCAGCACCCAGAGCCACCATTGATAGTGGCACACTGTAAAGCAGCATCATGCTCAACGTACCCATTATCAACAACACATCCAGCAATGCCTCTAATATACTGGTAGTAAGTGTATTCTGAATGGTATTGACAGCATCAAATTTGGCACTGATATTCCCGATATCACGCTTCTCAAACCAGTCAATTGGTAGACGTAAAAGATGTTGAAAAACATTGGCGGTCCACTGCATATTGAAATTCACCGCCATTGTCAGCGTAGCCCATTGCCTTGCCAGGCCAATCAGCATCTGAGTTGTGCTCATTAATAACATAGCAATAATAATTAACACTAATAGACTATCATCTAAAGCCACCAGGACTTCATCAATGACGATTTGATTAATTAATGGACTTAATAGCGCGAAGACTTCTAACGCTAAAGCGAAGCAGAAAATACGTATCATTGCTGCTTTCAGTCCCACGGTACGACCTATCAGTTCAGCAAGTTTTATTTTATGACGCTCATCGCGCTGGACAAAATCGTGGGTTGGTGTCAGTTCCAGTGCAATACCTGTAAAATGTCGATCTGCTTGCGACATCGACATTCTAATTTCGCCACGCGCAGGGTCATGTATTTCTAATTTGTCACCACGCACCCGTTTAAGTACAACAAAGTGGTTAAGATCCCAATGAAGAATGCAAGGCATAACAAGGAGGTTAAGCTCCTCAAGCTCAACACGAACCGCGCGACCTGTCAGTTTCAAGTTTTGAGCGCACTCTATTAAATAAGCGAAAGTCATTCCGTGTGTTGAAATGTTGAATTTTGAACGCAAATTTGGCAAATCAATACGGTGACCGTACCAACCCGCTATCATAGCAAGACATGCTACACCGCATTCCGCAGCTTCAGTTTTGTAAGCATCCCGCTTAAACGAACCATTCATTTTTAGAGATCTTCCGACATACTGATTATGTCCTGTGAGGAGATCACCATGCGTAAAGCCCGATTCACCGAACACCAGATCATTGCCGTTCTGAAGTCCGTCGAAGCCGGACGTACCGTTAAGGATGTCTGCCGTGAAGCCGGTATCTCTGAAGCCAGCTATTACAACTGGAAAGCGAAGTTTGGCGGTATGGAAGCCTCTGATATCAAAAAGATGAAAGACCTGGAGGATGAAAACCGTCGCCTCAAACAGATGTTTGCTGATCTCAGCCTTGAATGCCGGGCACTTAAAGACGTCATCGAAAAAAAGCTTTAAAACCAGCGATAAAGCGTGAGCTCGTCGGTTATCTGACTGCGCAATTTACCATGAGCATCCGCCAGGCCTGCAGGACGTTATCGCTGAGCAGGACGGTCTATTTTTACCAGCCCGATACCCGGCGCGATGACCCGGTGATCCAGGCACTGACTGAGCTGGCGGAGCGCTATCCGCGATACGGGTTTAAGAAGCTGTTCCAGATGATACGCAGGCAGGGTAACGCCTGGAACCATAAACGCGTTCACCGGATTTACTGCCTTCTGAAACTGAATTTTCGTCGCAAGGGAAAACAGCGTTTACCCGCGCGTAACCCGGCGCCACTGGTGACGCCTGAGGCCCTTAACCAGAGCTGGTCCATCGATTTTATGCATGACGCGCTGGTCTGCGGCAGACGCTTTCGGACCTTCAATGTGGTTGATGACTTTAACCGCGAAGCCCTCGCAATAGAAATCGATCTGAATATCCCGGCGCAGCGGGTGGTCAGGGTGCTGGACAGAATCGTGGCAAACCGGGGTTATCCACTAAAACTGCGGATGGACAACGGACCGGAATTGGTCTCACTGACGCTGGCGCAGTGGGCTGAAGAGCATGGAGTGATGCTGGAATTTATCAAACCGGGAAAGCCAACGCAGAATGCCTTTATTGAACGGTTTAACCGGACCTACCGGACAGAAATTCTGGATTTTTATCTGTTCAGAACCCTGAATGAAGCGCGGGAAATCACAGAGCACTGGCTGATTGAATACAACAGCGAGCGGCCTCATGAATCCCTGAATAACCTGACACCGGAGGAGTACCGGTTGATGGCCGAAAACTCGGAAATCTCAAAAAGTGCATGGAACTAAAACGGGTGTGCTTACAGTTTGACGTATGAGGGGCAAGCGCGGACGCCAATGAAAATGCAAATTTTCTGTCCATTCCATGGTTAAATCTTCCCCTGAAGACTCCACAAAGGTTCCAGCAACCATTCATAAAGATGGCGACTCTCCAGTTCTACATCTGCTGCGACAGTCATTCCAGTACGGAGCGGTTCTTGCCTTCCATAAACTGTCACACTTGATTTATCTGGTTCCACAATAACGCGATAGTGTCCTTCATTCTCTTTCCAGACTATCGGGTTACGCGGCATTACATCGACAGAACTTAAGCTAGTGCGGGTGATGGCGCGGGTTGTACCGTACTGCACGCCAAATTTTTCGTACGGGTAAGCAGCAAAACGCAAGCCTACTCGCTGATTAGGCTTTATAAAGCCCACTGATTTACTCGTTGCGTAAAGTTCAATCTGCAAATGTGATGACAGAGGTACAACCGTTAAGAGAAGTTCATTCTGGTTGACCGTTTGTCCTTCTCTAACCATTACAGCTGCAATGTGACCCGCTACGGGCGAAGTTAAGGTCACCTCCGCCTGTGCTTGCAGTTCAATTTTTTGTTGATGAATCCCTTGTAGTAAACGATCCAACTCAGCCTTACGGCTCAGGCCTTGCTGCTGCAAACTCTCTTGTTCAGTTTCAATTTCAGTTAATTCTCTTTGCAAGCGATGTTGCACCTGCCTGTTATTTTCAACATTGGCTTCAGTTACAGCCAACTCGATCTGTTTGTGCTGAAACTCAATCTCAGAAACATATTTATTTCCGACCAGCAGCTGGTAACGCTCCATTACCGATTTCGTAAGCATCGCCTGTCGTAATGCTAATTTCAGAGCTTCATTAGCACTTCGCAGTTCATCTTTTAATTGGCTTTCTCGTCTTTGTAAACCTCGTAATTGCATTATGTTAGTGTCCATCTCTTGTTGCTGTTGCTGCTCTAACATCTCATACTGTTGCATCATAGACAGTTTAAGTGTTGCCAGAGTCGCTGTTCCCATGCCGTCATATCTTTCACTACTTAATCTATAAAGCAACTGCCCTGAAGAAACCATATCCCCTTCTTTCACAAGAAGATTCTTCACAAATCCTTCTGTACGTGCTACTACCTTCACAACCCCTGTAGACGGCATTACTACGCCTTCCAACCGCGCTTTACGGGTATACGTACCGAGGATCAAAAAAGCAATTAATGCACAAACCAAAGCGCTACTAAGGCAAGCGAATATAGTCATTCCAGGAGCAGGTGAAATTAACACCCTACCTTCACTACGCGTGCTCTGAGCAGAGAAATAAGCTTTTCGATAAAGATGATGGTTGTCATTCATTATTCAACACGTGATTTACTGGAACATATATCCGGCCCACATTGGCATATTTTAGTATGACAAATGGTTGGTTCCTTCGGTAAATTTAGAACATCATCATAAATACTGCCGATTGGCCCATCTTGCATACACCATGCACGATAAATATCCCCGTCAAAAGTAATTATGATATTTTCAATACCGGAATGACAATGCCAACCGCTAAAGTTATTTTGTTGATTAACGAGCAGATCAAAAGTACTTTTGCACTTAACAGATCCATCACGATATACAACATCCATTGTACCGCGAGGGTTAGGGATATTTTTGATAGTTTGATGACCACTGAATTCAACCATAGTCTTCTCCTGAGACTTCGTGTACGCAAATCTGCCAGAAATCCCTCCACCACCAAACCCGTGATAGAGCGGTTGCAGTGATATTCCACAATCAACTTGTTGGCGTAATTTCTCAGCAAATATCAAACATTCTGAAAAACGTTCAGGTAACATCATAACATTAACCTGTAAACGTGTAGTCGGAGAGTCTGCAACCGTTTTTGCCACCGCAATAAAATGGTTTTGTGATTTTATTTGTTCGGAGTGATAGCTCAAACTAACACTGTGCAGCATTGGAGTGTGCTTTTTCCACCATGCTAACGGAGTGGAAGCATTAGATATTATTGATACTAAGCCATGACGCTTGTGAATTGCACATAGAACTTTGCTAAACCAGGCAAGGTATGTTACCTCTCCACCACCAAATTCAAAATAAGGCGAAACCCTTCTGGTTTCACAAGATTGAAAGATGCTGTCAATAAATTTCAATACAGCATCCAGTGAAGAGGATTTTACTTTCCCATTGTGTAAACCTGGATGACAGTAGGTGCAATTATAATTGCAAATAGTCGTCAACGCCCAATTTATGCCGAAATATCTCCTACCTTCATTAGTTTGCATCAAGATATTATACTCCATATACACCCTTATCCAATAAATATAATATCCACTCGCTACAAATCATCAATCGATAATTACTTCCGATTATTTTCATATTCCACTAACATATCGTTTATTTTAAACAACCCCATAAATGAAATCACTACAATAACGACATCAAATATTGATAAATCATTACCATCGAAATAAACCCCAACTTGCCCAAAGCTATATATTAATATTGAAGAAGCCATTACATTCACTGTTTGTCGAAATATTATAACTTTATTCATTTTAACCACCCTCACAAACATCAATTTCATTATGCGCGATGAAGTTAAATCATCGCGCTATTTTTATTGGCTAATGAAGTATGTTACCAACCACATTTTCCCATGCCGCCACTATATGCTCCACCTATAGCCCCGGCCCACCCACCACCAGTAAAACCGCCATTAATAGCGCCACCAATTACTCCTTGCACACATGCTCCACTAATAGCTCCTGCATTTGACGAGCCTCCAACCTGACCGTTAGCTTGTCCTCCATATCCAATACCTGATGAGCCATTTGATTGATTAGATGTAGCAACACCATCCCCCCACCATCGATCATCATAATTTCACCAGCAGTTAAACAATACATTAGATGTCTCCTTGTAATTTGCAGCAATTGTGGGCTGCACCACATTTACCCAGCTGGTAATTCATACCAGACCTTAGCGTGTCAACCACTTTTTATTTCCCTTAGTTATTTCATCTATATAACCAAGGATATTTGGCGTCCAAACAAGTAATTCAAGGATCAAAATAAACATCGGCACTCGTATTACATCTGTGAATGTCGCATTCTGCCTATTGCTACAGAAAGTAATATAAGCAAAGGTAATAATTAAATATAAAATGAGTGTGAATAAGCTAATTAAAATCGGCAACCAAAACTGAAAATAAATCAGTACAGGCAACATTATCAACCCAGGAGGTAACAGCAACTGCATGCTTGTAATAGCAAACCAGGGTGTAAACAGCACACCTTTCCAGACAGACACATGCCACGCCGTAACAAATGCTTCAACCCTTCCGCGAGCCCATCGTCTTCGCTGACGAAAAAAACCCAGTAAAGTTTGTGGACACTGTGTCGTAGCTAAGGCATCAGCCGCATAACCTGTATGAAAATTCATTGCCAGAGCCTTCCAACACCAGGAAATATCTTCAACCAGCCAATTACCCCAGCCTCCTACGGCTTCAACTGCACTTGCTCTATGTGCAACAAACGCTCCTGATAAAATAGGTACGCGTCCGAGACGATCTTGAGCGCAACGAATCGCACCATGAAAACCGATCAACTCATAAAATTGCACATCGTCCAGTAGAGTTCTTCGAGGATTTTCCGGTGATAATGAACCACATACAGCGGCACATCTAGGATTCTGCCAAAGCCGGGCTGCCAGATGCGCTATTCCTTCAGGCTCAATAAAAGTGTCACTGTCGACTATCACATATATATCCCCTTTCAGCACACCAGTAGCTAATGCATAGTCCAACGCAGTGCCTTTACGTCCACCATTACATTCACGTGTAATCAACTGATAATCCTGTAAATGAGGTTTTAGTAGCCACAATTTAAGATATTCAGGAGTGTCGTTAGTTGAACCGTCATCAATAATTACCACATGTAAGGGCTTTGGATAATTCTGTTTTTCAATATGGTCTAATACCTTTATTAAGACAACTGCATCTTCATTATAAACTGGCAACAGAACTGAAACGCCTGGTAATTCTTGGTGTTGAGTTACACGCTTTTCTGAAAAAATAAATATAGCAAATAGCCCTAGTGTCATGGCACATGTAATGACTGGTGGGATAGTTAATATCAATATAATGATTTCACGCACGATCTGTCTCCCGGCCAATGTAACTTTCTATAAGCTTGCTAATGCTCCCGCGATCTGCTCCGTAGTTAACTATTTTATCTTTAATCGCCTGCGTCAGCGTATAAATTGAAAATCGTTTATGCCTTAATGGAAACATTGTAGAAGATGCAGAAATCCCTAACGGTAATAAAGCACTTGATAATTGATTGATGAAATCATTATTATCAAAGCCATTAAATATTTTTGATTTTCTCTTGCCGTTGCGTAATTTCTCCTTAACTTTACTTCCGTTCTCCTCAAGAAAAACTTCGCAACCCTGTAAACCTACATGCAAAGCTAAAGCCTTGTTTTCCTGCTTCTCAAGGCAATCATAAAAATAGGCAATCAAAGTATTTAGCTGCTGCTGATTCAATTTTTCAGGGTGGTATTTATTAATAAAGAACCCTAAGTGACGTAACCACTCTGCAATCAGATGATGGTCGTCCCATACACCTCCCTGACCAGCGGCTAAAAGATAGTTATCAAAATCTGATACTGACGATAGTGTGCCAAAGTCCAGAAAGCGTCCATCAATTGATATATTTGAACTTGTCAGTGACCCATGCGGAATACCCTTTATTCGTGAAACCGCGATTTGACATGCCATTCTTTTTACAAAATTTGTCAAACCTGTAACTAATCCCTTTTCTCCTCCAGGAAGAAAATGATGTAACCTTTCAACAGCTAGCTGAACACGCAGTGCATCATCATTTCGTAATTGAATATATTTATTTTCTGGCCAAAAAAAGTAGCTCGTTCAAAATGTGCTGGTCGGATAGCTATTTCGCGAATAGCCAAAGCACATGGTTGCACATGATTTCCTGGCCGCCCATAACTAGCCTCAATCCATGCACCTGTTTTTATAATTGCCAGAGTACGTATAGCACCATAAGGCAATTCGCGATGACAGATTTCTCCCCACACAGCCTCAGAAATAGCTTTAGTCAGACAGAGTTTTCCATGAGAGTGATCTTTATCGATATTTATGGCTATTAAAGGATTACGCCCTATGCCTTTAATTTGCCAGTTATTAAAAATACCGCAACGCGCACTGCCACCATTGCAAGCCTCATAACGTGATCCATACCTGTCAGCAAGAAAAATTTTCCAATCTTGTTCGTTTAGACCAGATTGTGAAATATAGTCATGTGTAACATAAGCATAGTTACTGAGTAGTTCATCTTCAGTCAAGCCTGCCATTTCATGCATTTCTGGGTTTACCCATACCAGTTCAGGTGCATTCAATTTCATTACTTTAAAAGGAACGTAACTATGATCTGGAAGTACATTATATATTGGCATTATGCTGTCCCTAAAAATTTAAACAACATCCATGTGGCTTGATTCTATTCCGCGTGGACCATCGATAATAAACTGAATTCAAGCCTAATTTTCTCAGTTCCCGGCGTTTCTTTAATAATTGACGCAAGCAGGGAGTGGTATTGTCCAAACAGCAAAAGTCTATAATGACCAGGTTATCCCCTTCATTCCATTCAGAAGGGTGTAGAATAAATCGTTCGTCGTTGATATATCTTCTTAATGTTTCTTTATTAACCCACGCCCAACTGATGTAGCCATAAGGTTGAACATCTCCCTCACGCCATAAAAAAAGATACTGATGATGAAGAACTGCAGGTTTCACCCAATGAAGAAAAGAGCAAATGTCTATACCTGCGCAGTCTGGTATCCGGGCACAGAGCTCAAGCAATGCTCCTATTTGCTGCTGATTAGTATCCCTGGATTTATCCGTTAACGGGTGAATCGCAGCGTTGATAATACTAATTTTACGCAACTCCATGTCGCCCTCGGTACAATTAGTGAAAAAGCATATTTCTAACAATTTGTTCGCTTGTAAAATTAAAGCCTGTCAAAAACAAATTACATGCAATATAAAATAGCTTTTAAAATGATGACGTAGCATCTAAAATACGTTTCATTCCTTTAAACCCAATTTAAATATTTTCATAAAATAAAAAGGTGATGAAAATCAAAAAATCATAGTGAAAAAGAAAAAGGAATAAAATCACAAAAAATGTAAGAAATGAAAATTAATAAACCCTCAACTATAGATATACAACAGATTATATTGGTGCAAATAACTTACATACATCAATTCATCATAAAACATTCTTGATTACTCACAAAATATACACATGAGAAATCATATTACTCAGGATAATATTTACCCTTGTTATTGTAAAAATGGATACATTACATGAAATTATTATTGCGAAAGAATTTTCTAATCAGATTGTGATTCAAGAAAGATAATTTCAAGTCTAATTATTAAATAAATATCCACGCTCTTATTTATTTTAACGAACAACGGCAAATGGTATCCCATGTACCCGCATTATTTTTTCGGGCTGTACTTTTCCGGCAGCTCCGGCTCCGGACGGCGATCGTCAATCAGCTGGCGGAAAGTTAAAATCTGATGACGCAAGTGGACTGCCCGGCCCACCCCTTATGCAATAAACCCAATAATTTCATCGCGTTATTGTCATTCATTGACACCATCAATGTATCATTGTATAAAACTCCGCCGTAATAATGATATTCATTCTCAGCCAGGTGCCCGGGCTGTCAAAAATAAATTAATGAAGGATAGCGTTTCATGAAAAAGATCATCAGCGCATTAGGATTACTGATTGCAACTGCAGGTTCCGCTTTTGCGACCACGTATCCTCTGACGATTGAGAATTGCGGATTTAAAGAAACCTTCGCCAAAGCACCTGAACGCGTTGTCGCGCTGGGACAAAACACCGTTGAAATTCTGCTGCTGCTGGGCCTGCAGGATAAAGTGGCCGCCAGCGCCTTCTGGCCGACCAAAGTGCTGCCGCAGCTGGCCGAAAAGAATGAAAAAATCAAAACCCTGACCGTGGAGATCCCGACCTTAGAATCGATTCTGGCGCAGAACCCGGACTTCGTACCAGCCCAGTTGCCTTTACTGCTCGGCCCGGAAAGTAAAGTCGCGAAGCGCGAAGATCTGGCGACGCTGGGGATCAACAGCTATTTATCGCCGGGCATGTGCGCGACCAAAAAAGGGGTCGGCGATATGTACGGCAGCCGCCAGAAGCTGTGGGACATGGCATATCTCTACCAGGAGATTACTGATTTCGCGACCATCTTTAACGTGCAGCCTGCCGGTGAGGCATTGATTGCCGACTTCAAAAAGCGCGAAGCGGATCTGCGGGCTGAATTCAGCAAAAACAAAAAAGACCTCTCCTTTGTGTTCTGGTTCTCCAGCGCATCACCGTCATCTGACGCCTACGTTGGCGGCAAAAACAGCGCCTCCGGCTTTATCGCTAACGTGCTCGGCGGCCACAACGCCATCACCTCCGAGACCGAATGGCCGACCGTCGGCTGGGAAAGCATCATTGCCGCTAACCCGGATGTAATTGTGGTGTCCAGCCTCGACCGCAACCGCTGGGCGCTGGACAGCGCTGAGGAAAAAATCAAATTCCTGAAGAGCGATCCGGCCATCAGCCAGCTGGATGCCGTCAAAAAAGGTCACATTGTGATCATGGACGGCCAGGCGATGAACCCGACCATCCGTACTATTTACGGCGCGGAACAGGTGGGTGAGCAGCTCAGAAAAATGGGGCTCAATTAATGACCGCAGTGGTTCAACCCACCCGCCACGGGTGGTTTCTTCCCACCGCCGCCCTGCTGGCGGTGGTGCTTTTACTGCTGGTGATTGCCATCGGTGTCAGCGTGGGGGAGCTGTCGATCCCCCTGCAAAGCGTGTTCTATGCCTTCACCAATAAACTCGGCTTAACCGACGCGCCGCTCAATCGCATCTACGAGAGCGTAATCTGGGACTTTCGCCTGAGCCGGGCGCTAGTGGCCGCCTGCTGCGGCGCGGGGCTGGCAATCTGCGGCGCCGTGCTGCAAAGCCTGCTGAAAAACGCCCTCGCTGAACCCTACGTGCTGGGCGTTTCCGCAGGCGCGTCTACCGGCGCAGTCTCCGTGGTGGTGCTGGGCATTGGCAGCGGTACGGTAACCCTCTCCGCCGGGGCCTTCGCCGGGGCGTTTGCCGCCTTTGCCTTCGTGGCTTTCCTGACCAACGGCGCGCGCGGCGGCAGCGAACGCACCATCCTGGCCGGGGTGGCCGCCTCGCAGTTGTTTAACGCTATTACCGCTTACACCATCAGCACCTCCGCCAGCGCGCAGCAGGCGCGGGACGTGATGTTCTGGCTGCTGGGCAGCTTCAGCGGCGTGCGATGGCCGGAGTTGCAGCTGGTGCTGGTGGTGGTGCTGATCGGTCTGGCTGTCTGCCTGTATTACTCCCGGGCGCTGGACGCCTTCACCTTTGGCGACGATGCCGCAGCCTCGCTTGGCATTGCCGTGCCGTGGGTACGCCTGATGCTGTTTATCACCACCGCGTTGATTACCGCGACCATCGTCAGCATGGCGGGGTCAATCGGCTTTGTCGGACTGGTTGTACCGCACGTGATGCGCTTCTTCTTTGGCCCGCTGCACCGCACGTTGCTCATCGCCAGCGCGCTGGCCGGTGCGATCCTGATGGTGCTGGCGGATATCGCCTCCCGCCTGCTGATTGCCCCGCAAAGCCTGCCGGTTGGCGTGGTGACGGCGCTGGTTGGCGTGCCGTTCTTCGCCGTGATCATCTATCGTTCCAGGACTAAATAATGAGTATCAGCGCTGAAAACATCACCTGGAAGGTGGGCAAAAAGGTGATCGTCAATAATGTCTCTCTTGCAGTATCGCAGGGGCAGACGGTGGGCCTGCTGGGGCCGAACGGCTGCGGTAAATCCTCTCTGCTGCGGATCCTGGCCGGCCTGCGCCGCCCGCATACCGGCACCGTCGCGCTGGACGGCAAAAGCATCGCTGGGATGGCCAAAAAACAGTTCGCCCGTCGGGTGGCCTTTGTTGAACAACACGGCATGACCGATGCCAATATGCGCGTGCGCGACGTGGTGAAGCTGGGGCGTATCCCGCACCACTCCCCGTTTTCCAGCTGGACCCCGCAGGATGACGAGACCATTACCTCGGCGCTGAAAACCGTCGATATGCTGCATCACAGCGAGCAGGGCTGGCAGAGTTTGTCCGGCGGTGAGCGCCAGCGGGTGCATATCGCCCGGGCGCTGGCGCAAATGCCCACCGAGATCCTGCTGGATGAACCGACCAACCATCTGGATATTCACCATCAAATCCAGCTGATGCAGTTAATCAGTCAGCTGCCGGTGACCAGCCTTGTCGCCATTCACGATCTGAACCACGCCTCGATGTTCTGCGATGCGCTGATCGTGATGCAGCAGGGGCAGATTGTCGCCACCGGTACCCCGCAGGAGATTTTGACCGAAGACCTGCTGTGGGATGTGTTCCGGGTAAAAACCAAAATTGAGCTCTCGCCTTTCCATGGCAAAAAGCACATCCATTACCTCGTCTGAGGCGAGGTAAGCTGTGATCGTACTCCGTCCCGCCACCCAGCTCTGGCCGCCCGTCTTACTGGGCAGCCAGTTTGTGTTCAACATCGGTTTTTATGCCGTCGTTCCTTTCCTGGCGATATTTCTACGCGACGATATGCTGCTCTCCGGCGGGCTTATCGGGCTGGTACTTGGGTTGCGGACCTTCTCCCAGCAGGGGATGTTTATTGTCGGCGGCGCCCTCTCCGACCGCTACGGCGCGCGCAGGGTAATCCTGTGCGGCTGCATCGTGCGCGTGGTGGGCTACCTGCTGCTGGCGTACGGACATTCCCTGCCGCTGATTATTGCCGGGGCGTGCCTCACCGGGATTGGCGGGGCGCTGTTCTCCCCCTCCATCGAAGCGTTACTGGCAAAAGCGGGCACCCGCAGCGAGGCGCAGGGCAAACGCAGCCGTGCAGAATGGTTCGCCCTGTTTGCAGTCTGCGGCGAGCTGGGGGCGGTACTCGGCCCGGTGGTGGGTGCACTGCTGACGGGATTCGGCTTTCGTCAGGTGGCGCTGGCGGGCGCGGCGGTCTTTGTGGTGGCGTTAATTGTGCTGTTCTTTTGCCTGCCGCCTGCCGTTGCCAAAAACCAGCCGCTGCAGATCGCCCCGTGGTGGACCACCTTTCGTCAGCCGCGTTTTGTGGCGTTTATCATCGCCTGGAGCAGCTGGTTATTAAGCTATAACCAGCTCTATCTGGCGCTGCCGGTGGAGATCCAGCGCGCAGGCGGCAGCGAAAAAGATCTCGGTCCGCTGTTTATGCTGGCCTCTGGGCTGGTGATCCTCTTCCAGCTGCCGCTGGCGCGCGTTGCCCGTCGGGTAGGGGCAGTGCGGATCCTGCCGGTCGGGTTTGTGCTGATAGCGGCGGCGTTTCTGAGCGTGGCGCTGTTTGCCAGCTCACAACCGGCACAGGGGTGGCTGCGTCTGCTGCCTGCAGCCTGTTTTGTCACCCTGCTGACCAGCGGGCAGATGCTGCTGGTGCCGTCGGCGAAGGATATCGTGCCGTGGTTTGCCAGTGAATCGACGCTGGGGGCGCATTATGGCGCGCTTGCCACCGCTGGCGGCTGTGCGGTACTTGCGGGGAATTTACTGCTCGGCGACCTGCTCGATCAGGCGCTGACGCCCTCTACTGAAGCGACCTTCCCGTGGCTGCTGCTGGCGGTATTCCCGCTGTGCAGCGCTATTGCCATGGTCTTTATCTGTCGACCGATGCGCAGACCGCGGGTCTGACATTATTTTTTTGGGCGGTACTTTTCCGGCAGCTCCGGCACCGGACGGCGATCGTCAATCAAATGTCGAATCGTTAAAATGGGGTGGCGCCACAGCATACGCGGCCCCGCCCAGCGCATCACCTGCTTCATCTCTTCACGTTTAGCAGGCTGATAACAGTGTACCGGACACTGCTTGCAGGCCGGTTTTTCCTCGCCAAACACGCATTTATCCAGCCGCTTGTCAGCGTAATCGTTCAGCGCCGGGTAGTGCCCTGCCTTTTTCGATGCCTGCGGGCACTGCTTCTCATACAGCGCGATCATCTTGTGGATAGTCTCTTTTTCGCGCGCGATTCGTTTTCCAGACATGACTGAGCCCCGACCGATAAGTTGCATTTATGATACCTTTTCTGCTGCCGCTTTTCAGCCCGATTTCATTTTTTACATTGCGTTTTCTGAAGACGCTTCGCAGTTCCAGGTTTGTCTCTTCGCTATTTTACTGGCATTTTATACAGGTGTTTATTTCACCCGGTGTACCCAAAGAAAAGGAGTTTCTATGTCAGAGATGTGCATTGCCCTACCAAGCCGTCGGTTAACGGTGGGCTATTTCAGAAAGCGTCATGAAGATCGCAAAACCAAGATCCCGCAACGCTACAGCGTGCATGCATCGCTGAGCCTGAAAGGCGACTGGCTGGAAGAGGCCGGGTTTAAAACCCATGCGCAGGTGCGGGTGCTGGTCGAACAGGGAAAATTAGTGATTGAACTGATTGCGGAAGAGGCCTCGTAAAGTCGCGACATTTTGCTGCGCGGTGCCATTTTTTCATGCGACAATAGTGCCAACTTATGGCTCTAATGTCGCCTGAACCGCACTATTTTCAAAGAAATGGACATCATCACTCCATGACCACTACAGACAATTTCGACGCCCACACCCCCATGATGCAGCAGTATCTGAAGCTCAAAGCGCAGCATCCGGAAATTCTGCTGTTTTATCGTATGGGCGACTTTTACGAGCTGTTTTATGACGATGCGAAACGCGCCTCGCAGCTGCTCGACATCTCCCTGACCAAGCGCGGCGCCTCAGCCGGGGAACCGATTCCGATGGCGGGTATTCCGCACCATGCGGTGGAGAACTACCTGGCCAAGCTGGTCAATCAGGGTGAGTCGGTCGCCATATGCGAGCAGGTGGGCGACCCGGCGACCTCAAAAGGTCCGGTCGATCGCAAGGTTGTCCGCATCGTAACGCCCGGCACCATCAGCGATGAAGCCCTGCTGCAGGAGCGTCAGGACAACCTGCTGGCGGCCATCTGGCAGGACAGCAAAGGTTTCGGCTATGCCACGCTGGATATCAGCTCCGGGCGTTTTCGCCTGAGCGAACCGGCCGATCTCGAGACCATGGCGGCAGAGCTGCAGCGTACCAACCCGGCCGAGCTGCTGTATGCCGAAGATTTTGCCCAGATGTCACTGCTTGAAGGCCGTCGCGGCCTGCGTCGTCGCCCGCTGTGGGAATTTGAAATCGACACCGCGCGCCAGCAGCTCAATATGCAGTTTGGCACCCGCGACCTGGTCGGCTTTGGGGTCGAAAATGCCCCGCGCGGCCTGTGCGCCGCAGGCTGTTTGCTGCAGTACGTCAAAGACACCCAGCGCACCGCCCTGCCACATATTCGCTCCATAACCCTCGATCGTCAGCAGGACAGCATCATTATGGATGCCGCCACGCGCCGCAATCTGGAGATCACCCAGAACCTGGCGGGCGGTGTGGAAAACACCCTGGCGTCGGTGCTCGACAGCACCGTGACGCCGATGGGCAGCCGAATGCTCAAACGCTGGCTGCACATGCCGGTACGCGATACCGACACACTTACCGGGCGCCAGCAAACCATTGGCGCACTGCAGGACAGATACAGCGAGCTGCAGCCAGTACTGCGTCAGGTGGGCGATCTGGAACGTATTCTGGCGCGACTGGCGCTGCGCACCGCCCGTCCGCGCGACTTAGCCCGCATGCGCCACGCGTTCCAGCAGCTGCCTGAACTGCGCAGCCAGCTGGCAGAGATCGACAGCACGCCGGTGCAGAAACTGCGTGAAACCATGGGTGAATTCAGTGAACTGCGTGAGCTGCTGGAGCACGCCATCATCGACGCACCGCCGGTACTGGTGCGCGACGGCGGCGTGATCGCCCCAGGCTATAACGAGGAACTGGATGAGTGGCGCGCGCTGGCCGATGGCGCGACGGATTATCTGGATAAGCTGGAGATCCGCGAGCGCGAACGCCTCGGGCTGGATACGCTGAAAGTGGGCTATAACGCCGTGCATGGCTACTTCATTCAGATCAGTCGTGGACAGAGCCATCTGGCCCCTATCCACTATGTGCGCCGCCAGACGCTGAAAAACGCCGAGCGCTACATCATTCCTGAGCTAAAAGAGTACGAGGACAAAGTCCTTACCTCGAAGGGCAAAGCGCTGGCGCTGGAAAAACAGCTGTATGACGCCCTGTTCGACAGCCTGATGCCGCATCTGGGGGATCTACAGCAGAGCGCCGCCGCGCTGGCTGAGCTGGACGTACTGGTGAATCTGGCAGAACGCGCCGAAACGCTGAACTACAGCTGCCCGACCTTTACCGATAAGCCCGGCGTGCGCATTCTCGAAGGCCGCCATCCGGTGGTCGAGCAGGTGTTGAACGAGCCTTTTATCGCCAACCCCCTGAACCTGTCGCCACAGCGTCGGATGCTGATCATTACCGGCCCAAACATGGGCGGTAAAAGTACTTACATGCGTCAGACGGCACTGATCGCACTGTTGGCCTATATCGGCAGCTACGTCCCGGCGCAAAAAGTAGAGATCGGCCCTATCGATCGCATTTTCACTCGCGTGGGCGCCGCGGACGATCTGGCGAGCGGGCGTTCAACCTTTATGGTGGAGATGACCGAAACCGCCAACATTCTGCACAATGCCACGGAAAACAGCCTGGTGCTGATGGATGAAATTGGCCGCGGCACCTCAACTTACGACGGCCTGTCGCTGGCGTGGGCCTGTGCCGAAAGCCTGGCCAATAAAATCAAAGCCATGACTCTGTTTGCCACCCACTACTTCGAGCTGACGCAGCTACCGGAGAAAATGGAAGGCGTGGCGAATGTGCATCTGGATGCGCTGGAGCATGGCGACACTATTGCCTTTATGCATACCGTGCAGGATGGCGCCGCCAGCAAAAGCTATGGCCTGGCCGTTGCCGCACTGGCGGGCGTGCCGAAAGAGGTGATTAAGCGCGCGCGCCAGAAGCTACGCGAGCTGGAAAGCCTGTCGCCAAACGCGGCGGCAACTCAGGTTGATGGCACCCAGATGTCGCTGCTGTCGCCAGCAGAAGAGACCTCCCCGGCGTTGGAAGCGCTGGAAAACCTCGATCCGGATTCCCTGACCCCACGACAGGCGCTGGAGTGGATCTACCGGTTAAAAAACCTGGTGTAACCTCTTAACCAGCGTTTATCCAAAGGGAAGTGCGCAAACACGCAAAACGGTAACAACGTTACCGTTTTGCTATTAACTGGAGAAACCATGAACCACTACGAAGCAGAAATTATCGAAGCCCACATCGCCATCGAAAACTGGTTAGGTCGCGGAGAAGGCGATATTAATGCATTACTCGCCCGCTTTCGTCCGGACTTTATGATGATTGCTCCAACCGGTGTCCACCTAGATTATCCCACGCTGGCGCGTTTTTTTGATAGCCAACGCGGCAGTCGGCCGGGGCTAAAGATCGTGGTAGATGAATTTACCCTTCTGCAGACGTGGGATAACGGTGCACTTGTTCACTATCGCGAGACGCAAACGCGTCCTGAACAGCCAGTGAATGTGCGCTGGTCGACAGCCGCCCTGACGCAAGAGGGCGTTAACATCACGTGGCGCCTGCTGCACGAGACCGCTCAACCCTGATACAAAAGAAAAAGGCCAGTCTCTCGACTGGCCTTTTTTGACGAAGAGTGGCTTACTCGCGGAACAGCGCTTCGATATTCAGCCCTTGCCCCTGCAGGATTTCACGCAGGCGACGCAGACCCTCTACCTGAATCTGACGAACACGTTCACGTGTCAGGCCGATTTCACGACCGACGTCTTCCAGTGTCGCAGCTTCATACCCCAGCAGACCGAAACGACGCGCCAGCACTTCACGCTGTTTGGCGTTCAGTTCGAACAGCCATTTGACGATGCTCTGTTTCATATCATCGTCTTGCGTGGTGTCTTCCGGGCCGTTGTCTTTTTCATCGGCCAGGATATCCAGCAGCGCTTTCTCGGAATCGCCACCCAGCGGGGTGTCAACGGAGGTAATACGCTCGTTGAGACGCAGCATACGGCTAACATCATCAACCGGTTTATCCAGCTGCTCGGCAATCTCTTCCGCGCTTGGCTCGTGGTCCAGTTTATGGGACAACTCGCGTGCAGTACGCAGATAGACGTTCAGCTCTTTCACGATGTGAATCGGCAGACGGATGGTACGGGTTTGATTCATGATCGCCCGTTCAATCGTCTGTCGGATCCACCACGTTGCGTAAGTCGAGAAACGGAACCCACGTTCAGGGTCAAATTTCTCCACGGCACGGATCAGCCCCAGGTTACCTTCTTCAATCAGATCCAGCAGTGCCAGACCACGATTGCTGTAACGACGGGCAATCTTCACCACCAGACGCAGGTTACTTTCGATCATGCGACGGCGTGAGGCAACATCTCCACGCAGCGCACGACGAGCGAAATACACTTCTTCTTCTGCTGTTAACAGTGGAGAGTATCCAATCTCCCCAAGGTAAAGCTGAGTTGCGTCGAGCACGCGCTGAGTGGCACCCTGCGATAACAGCTCTTCTTCAGCTAAATCGTTATCACTGGGTTCCTCTTCTACTAAGGCTTTTTCGTCAAAAGCCTCTGCTCCGTTCTCGTCAAACTCCGCGTCTTCATTTAAATCATGAACTTTCAGCGTATTCTGAGTCATAAAGGTGGCTCCTACCCGTGATCCCTGGGCGCAACACACCAATTGGTATGTCCCGCCAAATTATCGCTGCGGTAAATACTGCAGCGGGTTTACGGATTTCCCCTTGTAACGAATTTCAAAATGCAAGCGTGTAGAACTGGTTCCGGTGCTACCCATGGTCGCTATTTTTTGCCCCGCCTTAACTTCTTGTTGTTCCCGGACCAGCATCGTATCGTTATGGGCGTAGGCACTCAGGTAATCATCGTTATGTTTTATGATAATAAGATTACCGTAACCGCGCAGAGCGTTACCGGCGTATACCACACGACCATCTGCGGTCGCGATAATAGCCTGTCCCTTACTCCCTGCGATATCGACCCCTTTATTTCCCCCCTCGGAGGAAGAAAAGTTCTCGATAACTTTGCCTTCAGCAGGCCAGCGCCAGGAAGAGATTGGCGAACTGGACGTCTGACTACTGGCAGCGGGCACGGTAGAGCTAACCACAGGTGCCGTAACGGGTGCTGTGACAACGGTCGCAGTCCCTTTATTATTCGGCAACATCTTGTTAGCACTCTGTTCACCTGAGTCCTCAGAATACGTAATTGTCGGTTGCGACGCAACCACTGTGCTTGATTTTTGCGCAGGCATCACACTGTTATTTTGCGCAGAGACATCCGCAACCGAAACGGTATTGCCTGGCGTTAACGGTGTACCTGTCGCATTGCCCACCTGCAGCGCCTGGCCCACTTCCAGGCCATACGGGGCCGGCACGTTATTTCGTTGCGCAAGGTCACGGAAATCGTTCCCGGTGATCCAGGCAATATAGAAGAGGGTATCGCCGCGCTTAACGGTGTAGGTACTGCCGCCGGTATAGCTCCCTTTCGGAATGTTCCCATACTTACGGTTATACACAATGCGGCCATTTTCGGTCTGCACAGGCGTATTCACTGGCTGGATCTGCGTTGGCTGGGTAACAGGACGCTGTACAGGCTGAATTTGCGGAGTTTGCTGCGCAGGCACCGTGCCCATTTTAGGCGGTGGGGTGATCAGCATACCGCCGGAAGAACTGCCCGAGCTGCTGTTGCCGCCAACCGAGCTCACTGGCGCAGGGGCGTTATTAGAGTTAGTACAGCCTGCCAGCCAGAGTGAAACCAGTGATAATGCCGCAACACGGCTGATGGTGAATTTTGGGCTTCCCGCGCTCATTTATCCCCCAGGAATGTGTTAATTACCAGTGACTTAATATTAACCGTGATGTCACGATGCTTTTGCGCCACACCATACGCTGAATTGGCCTGAATAATCCTGGAAAATTCCGAGTCTCAGGCCAGCTCACCTTTTACCAGAGGCACAAAGCGCACGGCTTCCACGGTATCGATGATGAACTCGTTGCCCCGTCGACGGACGCGCTTTAACAGCTGATGTTCGTCGCCCACCGGTAGCACGAGGATCCCGCCGTCATCCAGCTGCGCCATTAGCGCAGAGGGGATTTCCGGCGGGGCTGCCGTCACGATAATGGCATCAAACGGACCGCGGGCCTTCCAGCCTTGCCAGCCATCGCCGTGACGAGTAGAGACATTATGCAAATCGAGCTGCTTTAAACGACGACGCGCCTGCCACTGCAGGCCTTTGATGCGCTCCACCGAGCAGACGTGATGCACCAGATGCGCCAGAATCGCGGTCTGATACCCCGAACCCGTGCCAATCTCAAGCACCCGTGAGTCCGGCGTCAGCTCCAGCAACTCGGTCATGCGCGCCACCATGTAAGGCTGCGAAATAGTCTGCCCCTGCCCTATCGGCAAGGCGACGTTTTCCCACGCTTTGTGCTCAAACGCCTCATCCACGAACTTCTCACGCGGCACCAGTGAGAGTGCGGTAAGCACATGCTCATCGGCAATCCCCTGAGCGCGTAATTGATTCAGAAGTGTTTGTACACGCTTACTTACCATTGCGAACTCACCCCGGCGCGATCCAGCCAGCCCGACACCACATCATGCGCGTTATACGCAGTCAGATCCACATGCAGCGGCGTGACGGAAACGTAGCCTTCATCTACCGCCGCGAAATCGGTATCCGGCCCGGCGTCGTGCTTTTCGCCCGGCGGGCCTATCCAGTACAACGTGTTGCCACGCGGATCCTGCTGCGGAATAACTTTATCCGCCGGATGACGGCTGCCGCAGCGGGTGACGCGAATGCCTTTGATCTGATCCAGCGGCAGGTCGGGCACGTTGATATTGAGGATGCGCCCGGTGCGCAGCGGCTCGCGGTTGAGTGCCCGCAGAATGGAACAGGTAATGGCAGCAGCGGTATCGTAATGCTGATGGCCGTTAAGCGAGACCGCCAACGCCGGAAAGCCAAGATGACGACCTTCCATGGCGGCGGCGACGGTGCCGGAATAGATCACGTCATCGCCCAGATTAGGCCCGGCGTTGATCCCGGAGACAACCACGTCCGGACGCGGACGCATCAGGGCGTTCACGCCCAGAAAGACGCAGTCGGTCGGCGTGCCCATCTGAACGGCGATATCACCATTGTCGTAGGTAAAGGTGCGAAGCGACGACTCGAGCGTGAGCGAGTTAGAGGCACCACTGCGATTACGATCGGGGGCCACAACCTGAACCTCGGCAAATTCACGCAGCGCTCTGGCCAGCGTCTGAATGCCTGGCGCATGGATCCCGTCATCGTTACTCAGCAATATTCGCATAGTCACCCGAAGTGTTGATAAGTTCCCTGACAACGCTGGTGGCAAAGCTGCCTGCCGGCAACCAGAAGCGCAGCTCGACGGTTGCGTCATCCCACCAGTTCCAGCTCAGCTGCTGCGGATAGAGCAGCATCGCCCGGCGTGCTGCTTCGACTTTTTCCCGCATCAGAAGAGACAGTAATTCTGTTTCACCGGCAATGGCGGCCTGCTCGAAAAGAAGCGCCTCCCCTTGCGGGCCCCACTCGCCGGTCCCCGCCAGCGCAGCGGTGATCAGCAGCGTTTTAGCATCGACGCGTGCCTGTAAATCGGGCATTTCTTCAGCTGTGGCAACAAACCAACTGCCGCGCCCCGCTAATTGTAGCGCATCGCCGACAACAACTTGATTCGCGTCCGGTTTTTTCAGCCTTTCGCTCACAATTTGATTAAACAACGCGCTGCGGGCTGCCGACAACCAAAAACTGCGTTTATTTCGATCCCGAACCGGGGCATTGCTTTGTGACCAGCGCAGCGCACCCTGCAGGTTGCTACCGCCAATGCCAAAGCGCTGCGCGCCGAAGTAGTTCGGGACGCCCTGCTCGCGGATGGCCACCAGCCGCTGCTCCACATCATCGCGATGGCTGACGTCGCGCAGCACCAGCGTAAAAGCATTGCCTTTCAGCGCGCCGAGACGCAGCTTGCGCTTGTGGCGGGCGTACTCGAGTACCGTGCAGCCTTCCGGCTGGAACTTGCTTAAATCCGGCATCGCATTGCCCGGCACGCGCGCGCAGAGCCACTGCTCGGTAACCGCGTGTTTGTCTTTCTGCCCGGCGAAGCTCACTTCGCGGGCGGATATTTTCAGGAACTTTGCCAGCGCCTCGGCCACGAAGCGGGTGTTGCAGCCGTTTTTCAGGATCCGCACCAGAATGTGCTCTCCTTCGCCGTCCGGCTCAAAACCCAGATCTTCAATCACCACAAAATCTTCCGGATTGGCTTTCAGCAGGCCGGTTCCCTGTGGCTGACCGTGCAGCCAGGTCAGGTTGGTGATGTCGATCATTTTGCCGCCTTCACCAGCAGCGCCACCGCTTCACAGGCAATGCCCTCGCCGCGGCCGGTAAAGCCGAGCTTTTCGGTGGTGGTGGCTTTAACGTTGACATCGTCCATGTGACAGCCGAGATCTTCGGCGATAAAGACGCGCATCTGCGGAATGTGCGGCAGCATTTTCGGCGCCTGAGCAATAATCGTCACATCGACATTCCCAAGGGTAAATCCTTTCGCCTGAATACGGCGCCAGGCTTCGCGCAGCAGCTCGCGGCTGTCCGCGCCCTTAAACGCCGGATCCGTGTCCGGGAAGAGCTTGCCGATATCGCCCAGCGCCGCCGCACCGAGCAGCGCATCGGTTAAAGCATGCAGTGCAACATCGCCATCAGAATGCGCGAGCAGCCCTTTTTCATAAGGGATACGCACGCCGCCAATGATAATTGGGCCCTCGCCGCCAAAGGCGTGTACGTCAAAACCATGTCCAATTCGCATTATGCCTTCTCCTGATGGGTCGAACGGGTAAGATAAAATTCTGCCAGCTGTAAATCTTCGGGGCGCGTCACTTTTATGTTATCTGCGCGCCCTTCAATCAGTTCGGGGTGAAAACCGCAATACTCCAGCGCCGACGCTTCATCGGTGATGGTCGCACCTTCATTCAGCGCGCGGGTTAAGCAGTCGTGGAGCAGTTCGCGGGGGAAAAATTGCGGCGTCAGCGCGTGCCAGAGATCAACGCGATCCACCGTATGGGCAATGGCCTGCAGGCCCGGCTCGGCGCGCTTCATGGTATCGCGCACCGGCGTCGCCAGAATACCGCCGATGCGGCTGGTTTCGCTGATGGCCAGCAGCCGTGCCAGGTCGTCCTGATGCAGGCACGGACGCGCCGCATCATGCACCAGCACCCATTGCGCGTCACCGGCAGCCTGCAGACCCGCCAGCACCGAATCGGCACGCTCTGCGCCGCCGTCGACAACGGTGATTTGTGGGTGGCTGGCAAGCGAAAGCGCGGCAAAGCGGGCATCGCCCGGGCTGATAGCAATAATCACCCGCGTCACGCGCGGGTTCGCCAGCAGCGCCGCCACGGCGTGCTCAAGGATCGTTTTGTCACCAATTGAAAGGTACTGCTTAGGACATTCTGTCTGCATGCGCCGGCCAAACCCGGCGGCCGGAACAACGGCGCATACGTTCGAAAAAGTTACTGCCATGGCGTAATCCTGGGCCTGATTATCGAGTGTTTTGTACTGAGCCCTGGTTGCGTTTAGACGCATCCGGCACCAGACGATAGAAAGTTTCGCCCGGCTTAGTCATGCTGAGTTCATTGCGCGCGCGCTCTTCAATCGCTTCTTGTCCGCCATTGAGATCGTCAATTTCAGCGAACAGCTGATCGTTTCGCGCTTTAAGTTTGCCGTTTGTTGCCTGCTGCGCCGTCACGTCGTCATTGACGCGACTGTAGTCGTGAAGACCGTTCTTACCGAACCACAGCGAATACTGAAGCCAGACCAGCAAAGCCAGCAACAGCAGCGTAAGTTTACCCATCCTGCCCCCTGAAAAACGGCATCATCATCCCATAACTTTCCCCACGACTCTACATCGGGGCTACAGAGATGCCGCAACATTGCGGGCAAATGTACCACATTTTTTTCGCAGATTCGCGCAGCCAACATTGTCTCATAGTTGGTTACGGTTTGAATTATGGATGAACTTATCCCATGAGCCACAAAAATAACAGCCCGAACATCACGGCCACCGCGACAACGGTGGTGAGGGCGCTATAGAGCAGCTTGCCATTGAGAAGAGAGTGCAGCGCAATCCCGACCACCACGGCAACGGGCATCAGCGCCAGGAAGAAAGGCCAGGTATAGAGGAGGAAGAATAAGGTATTGCTGCCATACAGCAGGAAGGGGATGCCCAGCGCCATCAGCCATGACGCAAAGCCGACGATCGCCCCGGGAAAAGACCAGGTCGTTTCGTCAGTCGCCGCTACCGAATCTGACCTGGTGATAATGTAGTTTTCGCTGTTCCGCATAGCTGATCCCGTGACCATGTTGCACCGATGATGGATAACCTGCTTCCTCATCGATGCTGTCTCAGGATCTGATAATATCGTCCTGCCGGAGCAGGTCTAATAATTCACCCACCAAATTTGTTACCAATTGTTCACCCTTGAGGTGAATGTCCGGTGATTCGGGGGCTTCATATACGGCATCAATGCCGGTGAAATTTTTCAGCTCACCCGCGCGGGCTTTCTTATACAGCCCTTTCGGATCGCGCTGCTCGCAGATCGCCAGCGGCGTGTCGACAAAGACTTCAATAAAACGATCCTGACCGACCCGCTCGCGCACCGTCTGCCGCTCGGCCCGGTGCGGAGAGATAAACGCCGTTAAGACCACCAGCCCGGCGTCGGCCATCAGGCTGGCCACTTCGCCCACCCGACGGATGTTCTCTTTGCGATCGTCGTCGCTAAAGCCCAGATCGCTGCACAGCCCGTGACGCACGTTGTCGCCATCCAGCAGGTAGGTGCTGACCCCATTCTGATGCAGGGCCTCTTCCAGCGCCCCGGCCACGGTGGATTTACCCGAGCCGGAGAGCCCGGTAAACCACAGCACAACCCCACGGTGACCGTGGAGTTGTTCACGCGCGGCAACGGTCACCGGATGAGGATGCCAGACAACGTTCTCATCATGCAGGGCCATTACTTGCCTCCCAGCAGATCGCGTGCGCCCCAGTGCGGGAAGTGTTTACGCACCAGCGCGTTCAGCTCCAGCTCAAAGGCGCTGAATTCAGACGGCACGGCAGTCGATTGTTTATGCGGCTCATGGACCATTCCGGCACCCACGGTAACGTTAGACAGACGATCGATGATAATCAGCCCGCCGGTCACCGGGTTCTGCTGATATTGATCCAGCACCAGCGGCTCGTCAAAGGTGAAATCGACCAGACCAATACCGTTCAGCGGCAGCTCCGCCACGCTGTGCTGCGCCAGGGTGTTGATGTCCACCTGATACTGAATGGCGTCCACGCGGGCGCGGGTTTTCTTACCGGCGATTTTAATGTCATAGCTCTGGCCGACGCTCAGCGCCTGCTCCGCCATCCACACCACATCGATCGAGGCGCTTTGTACCGCGGGTAGGGCGTCGGACGCGTCCACCAGCAGATCCCCACGACTGATGTCGATTTCATCCTTCAACACCAGCGTCACCGCCTCACCTGCACCGGCTTCCTGCAGATCGCCATCAAAAGTGACAATACGGGTAACGGCAGACTCCACGCCAGAAGGCAGAACTTTCAGGCGCTGGCCGACGCTCACGCGGCCACCGGCAATTGTGCCGGAGAAGCCGCGGAAATCGAGATTCGGGCGGTTAACGTACTGCACCGGGAAGCGCAGCGGCTGGGTCTCGACGCTGCGCTGCAGTTCAACGGTTTCCAGCACTTCCAGCAGCGTTGGGCCGCTGTACCACGGCATGCTAGCGCTCTGGGAAGCAACGTTGTCCCCTTCCAGCGCCGACAGCGGCACAAAGCGGATATCGAGGTTGCCCGGCAGCTGCTCGGCAAAGGTCAGGTAGCTTTCGCGGATCTCGTTAAATTTATCTTCGCTGAAATCCACCAGATCCATTTTGTTGACTGCCACCACCAGGTGCTTGATCCCCAGTAAGGTGGAGATAAAGCTGTGGCGACGGGTTTGATCCAGCACGCCTTTACGGGCGTCGATCAGCAGGATCGCCAGGTCACAGGTGGAGGCACCGGTGGCCATGTTGCGGGTGTACTGTTCGTGCCCCGGGGTGTCGGCAATAATAAATTTGCGCTTCTCGGTGGAGAAGTAGCGGTAAGCCACGTCGATGGTGATGCCCTGCTCGCGCTCCGCCTGCAGGCCATCCACCAGCAGCGCCAGATCGAGCTTTTCGCCCTGGGTGCCGTGACGTTTGCTGTCGTTGTGCAGCGAGGAGAGCTGGTCTTCATAGATCTGACGGGTGTCGTGCAGCAGACGGCCAATCAGCGTACTTTTGCCGTCGTCGACGCTGCCGCAGGTCAGAAACCGCAGTAAACTTTTGTGCTGCTGCGCGTGCAGGTAGGCTTCTACGCCGCCTTCATCGGCAATCTGTTGAGCAATAGTGGTATTCATGGCGGCTCCTTAGAAATAACCCTGACGTTTCTTCAGCTCCATTGAGCCTGCCTGGTCGCGGTCAATCACGCGCCCTTGTCGCTCGCTGGTGGTCGAGACCAGCATCTCTTCAATGATCTCCGGCAGCGTCTGCGCGTTCGACTCTACCGCGCCGGTCAGCGGCCAGCAGCCGAGGGTACGGAAGCGCACCATCTGTTTTTTGATCACTTCCCCTGGCTGCAGATCGATACGATCGTCATCAATCATCATCAGCATGCCGTCGCGCTCGAGCACCGGGCGTTCTGCCGCCAGATACAGAGGAACGATGTCGATATTTTCCAGATAGATGTACTGCCAGATATCCAGCTCGGTCCAGTTCGAGAGCGGAAACACGCGAATGCTTTCGCCTTTGTTAATCTGGCCGTTGTAGTTATGCCACAGCTCCGGGCGCTGGTTTTTAGGATCCCAGCGGTGGAAGCGATCGCGGAAGGAGTAGATACGCTCCTTGGCGCGGGATTTCTCTTCATCACGGCGCGCGCCGCCGAATGCTGCATCAAAACCGTATTTGTTCAGGGCTTGCTTCAGCCCTTCGGTTTTCATGATGTCGGTGTGTTTACCGCTGCCGTGCACGAACGGGTTAATGCCCATCGCCACCCCTTCCGGGTTTTTATGCACCAGCAACTCGCAGCCGTACGCTTTGGCGGTACGGTCACGGAATTCATACATCTCACGGAATTTCCAGCCGGTATCCACGTGCAGCAGCGGGAACGGCAAGGTGCCCGGGTAAAACGCTTTACGCGCCAGGTGCAGCATCACGCTGGAGTCTTTACCGATGGAATACATCATTACCGGATTAGAAAACTCAGCGGCTACCTCGCGGATAATATGAATACTTTCCGCTTCCAGTTGCCGCAGGTGAGTCAGTCGTTTTTGGTCCATAACCGTTCCTTAAGCCAAATTTATAACAGAAGAACCAAACCCTTCTGCATCTGTTGTATGTTGAAACCAGGCGAGCGTGTCGTGCAACTGCACAACTTCTCCCACCACAATCAGGGCGGGCATCGGGGCGTCTTTTGCCAGGCTTGCAAGCTGATGTAATGTGCCGGTTGCGACCTGTTGATCCACACGAGTACCGCGCGAAATCACGGCAACAGGCGTTGTTCCGTCGCGGCCATGCTGGATCAGTTGCTGACTGATCTCTGCCGCCTTCATGGTGCCCATGTAGATAGCCAGCGTCTGGCGACCCTGCGCCAGGTGCTCCCAGTCCAGCGGCGCGCTGTCGGCCTTGTAGTGGCCGGTCACAAAGGTCACGCTCTGGGCGTAATCACGATGGGTGAGCGGGATACCGGCATAAGCCGTGACGGCAGATGCCGCGGTGATCCCCGGTACCACCTGGAAAGGCACACCCGCCTCGGCCGCCGCCTGCAGCTCTTCGCCACCACGGCCGAAGATAAACGGATCGCCGCCTTTCAGACGGACCACTGTTTTACCCGCTTTGGCCGCCGCAATCAGCATCTGATTGGTGTCATGCTGCGGAACTGCGTGCCCACCCGCGCGTTTGCCGACGCAGATTTGTTCCGCATCCCGGCGGATCAGTTCGCGTATGCCGTCAGTGACCAGATGGTCGTAAAACACCACGTCAGCGTCCTGCAGCACCTGCAGGCCGCGAAGCGTCAATAATCCGGCATCGCCAGGCCCGGCTCCAACCAGAATAATTTCGCCCGCGCTGCTGCCTGGGTTATCCAGCTCATCTTCCAGCAGCTGCTGGGCTGCAGTTTCGTTGCCTGCCTGCATCAGGCTGACAAAGCGGCCACGGAACACGCGCTCCCAGAAGCGACGACGTTCCGTCACGCTGGTCAGGCGGGTTTTCAAATGGTTGCGCCAGAAGCTGGCTTTCTCTGCCATCCGCCCGAGGCTTGTCGGCAGCAAGGCTTCGATTTTCTCACGTAACACGCGCGCCAGCACCGGTGCGGTACCGCCGGAGGAGATCGCCACCAGCAGCGGCGACCTGTCGACAATCGACGGGAAGATAAAGGAGCACAGCGGCTGATCGTCCACCACGTTCACCAGACGGTGGCGGGCATGAGCGGCAGCCGAAATGCGCTGGTTGAGCGTCCGATCTTCAGTGGCGGCAATCACCAGCACCACAGCATCGATAAGCGATTCATCAAAGTCCGCCTCGGCCACAACCTGCACCTGCGCACCTGCACGCTGTAAAAAGGCGATTTTGCGCAGCGCGATCTCTCCGCTACCGACAACCAGCACCGGACGGTCTTTTATGGCAGCAAATAAAGGAAGGTAATCCACAATGCTACAACTCGCTAACAACCAGGAATAGTGGGACTATAGGGGGCTGTTCGGGGCGAATGAAATTACGAATTGGAATGAGTAGTTACTCAATGGAATAACGCCGTGAAAAAGCTCATATCAAAAAGTGCTTAAGACGCGCCATGACAGGCATTTAAGAGCAATTCAAATTGTGTAAGCGCCGTCACGGTTTCATACTAGGCGCGTTAAAATTTTGATCTCTTTTTTAAGGATGCATTATGTTTTCCGCAATGCGCCACCGGATCGCTGCCCTGGCGTTCGGCGTTTGCTTTATCCTGCCCGTTCAGGCAAAAACCCCCGCCATGGGTGAAATGGCCGCCTCGCAGGCGCGTCATATTGCGACATTTTTCCCCGGCCGCATGACCGGTACCCCTGCCGAAATGCTCAGCGCTGACTATGTCCGCCAGCAGTTCGCCGGGATGGGGTACCAGAGCGACATCCGTACCTTCCAGAGCCGCTATATCTATACCTCACGTAATCAAAGCAAAAACTGGCACAACGTGACCGGCAGCACCGTGATTGCCGCCCATGAAGGTAAAACCGAACAACAAATTATTATCCTCGCGCATCTGGATACTTACGCCCCGATGAGCGACAGCGATAGCGACCACAACCTCGGCGGCCTGACCTTACAGGGCATCGATGACAATGCCGCAGGCGTCGGAGTGATGCTGGAGCTGGCCGATCGACTGAAAAGCATCCCCACCCAGTACAGCATTCGCTTTATTGCCACCAGCGGCGAGGAAGAGGGAAAGCTGGGCGCGGAGAATGTGCTTAAGCGCATGAGCGCGGCCGAGAAGAAAAACACCCTGCTGGTGATCAACCTCGATAACCTGATCGTCGGCGATAAGCTCTATTTTAACAGCGGCAAAACCACCCCAGCCCAGGTGCGCAAGTTAACCCGCGACCGCGCGCTGGCCATTGCCCGCACTCACGGCATTTTTGCGGCCACCAACCCAGGCGGCAACGCAGCGTTCCCGAAAGGCACGGGGTGCTGTAATGATGGTGAGGTGTTTGATAAAGCCGGGATCCCGGTCCTGTATGTCGAAGCCACCAACTGGTCGCTGGGTAAAAAAGACGGCTATCAGCAGCGGGCAAAATCGAAAGCCTTTCCAACGGGCACCAGCTGGCACGACGTGCGGCTGGATAATCAGCAGTACATTGATGCCGCGCTCCCGCACCGGATTGAACACCGCAGCCGGGACGTGGTGCGCGTGATGCTGCCGCTGGTAAAAGAGCTGGCGAAAGCGGCCAGGGCCTGAGAAAACGCCCGGTAATGGCTACGCCTTACCGGGCCGCATTTTAGTGCCGTTAACCTTCGTGCAATCCGCACTCGCGCTTCAGGCCAAAGAAGCGCGTCTCTTCTTCTGCCATACCGGGCTCCCATTTGCGGGTGGTATGGGTGTCGCCCACCGACAGATAACCCTGATCCCACAGCGGGTGATACTTTAGCCCATGCTGCTGCAGGTACTGGTAAATGGTACGGTTATCCCAGTCGATAATCGGCAGCACTTTGAACACCCCGCGCTGGAGAGCCAGCACCGGCAGGCTCGCGCGGCTGCCGGACTGATCGCGACGCAGGCCGGCAAACCAGGTTTGCGCATTGAGTTCAGACAGGGCGCGGTTCATCGGCTCAACTTTGTTGATGTCGTTGTATTTCTCAATGCCCTCAACGCCCTGCTCCCACAGCTTGCCGTAGCGTGCTTCCTGCCAGGCGGCGCTCTGCTCAGCGCGGTAAACCTTCAGGTTCAGCTTGAGCTTGTCCGTTAGCTCATCGATAAACTGGTAGGTTTCCGGGAACAGGTAGCCGGTATCGGTGAGGATCACCGGGATATCCGGGCGGATCTGATTCACCAGATGCAGGCTGACGGCCGCCTGAATACCAAAGCTCGATGAGAGCACGTATTCACCAGGCAGATTCTCCAGCGCCCAGGCGACGCGCCCTTCGGCATCAAGCTTTTCCAGTTGGCCGTTCGTTTCGGCCAGCGCCAGAATGCGTTCCACTTTGGGCAATGCGTTAAGCGCATTTAGATCGAGTACGGACATAATGACCTCTCGTGGTTACTCCCAGAAATCCCTTGCGGGATCGAGCACCGGGCGAATAATGCCCGCACGCACCGTAAAGTCGCCGAAGCCTTCACCCGCTTCGCGCTCTTTCGCCCAGCGCCCGATCAGCTCGTCAATTGACTGCAGAATTTCCGGCTCGGTAATGTTTTCGCGATACATTCGCGGAATACGCGTCCCGCTGCGATTCCCACCCAGATGCACGTTGTAGCGGCCAGGGGCTTTACCCACCAGACCCAGCTCGGCCAGCAGCGCACGGCCACAGCCGTTCGGGCAGCCGGTCACGCGCATCACAATATGTTCATCAGGGATGCCGTGTTTTTCCAGCACCGCTTCCACTTTGTCGGTGAACGACGGCAGGAAGCGCTCAGCTTCGGCCATTGCCAGCGGACAGGTCGGGAACGACACGCAGGCCATGGAGTTTTCACGCTGCGGTTTCACCGTATCCATCAGCGTATGTTCCCGGGCCAGCTTCTCGATCTTCGCCTTCTGGCTCTCCGGCACGCCGGCGATGATCAGGTTCTGGTTGGCAGTAATGCGGAACTCGCCTTTGTGGATCTTCGCGATCTCCAGCAGACCGGTTTTCAGCGGACGGCCCGGATAATCCAGAATACGGCCGTTCTCGATAAACAGCGTCAGGTGCCATTTATTGTCGATGCCCTTCACCCAGCCGATGCGATCGCCGCGACCGGTGAATTCGTAAGGACGGATCGGTTCAAACGTGATGCCCGCCCGGCGCTCCACCTCTTCCTTGAAAGTATCGACGCCGACGCGCTCAAGGGTGTATTTGGTCTTGGCGTTTTTACGGTCGGTACGGTTACCCCAGTCGCGCTGAGTGGTCACCACCGCTTCAGCCACCGCAAGGGTGTGTTCCAGCGGCAGATAGCCAAACTCACTCGCGGTACGGGCGTAGGTTTTCTTGTTGCCGTGCTCAATGGACAAGCCGCCGCCCACCAGCAGGTTAAAGCCCACCAGTTTGCCGTTCTCAGCAACCGCGACAAAGTTCATGTCGTTGGCGTGCAGATCGATATCGTTCTGCGGCGGGATCACCACCGTGGTTTTGAACTTACGCGGCAGATAAGTCTGGCCGAGGATCGGTTCAACGTCGGTGGTGGCCACTTTTTCCTGATCGAGCCAGATCTCGGCATACGCGCGGGTCTGCGGCAGCAGATGCTCAGAGATCTTCTTCGCCCATTCGTAGGCTTCGGCGTGCAGCTCGGACTCGTACGGGTTGGAAGTACAGAGTACGTTACGGTTCATGTCGTTGGCGGTCGCCAGCGCGTCCAGCCCTACCGAGTGCAGCATCTGGTGTACCGGCTTCACGTTCTTCTTCAGAATACCGTGGAACTGGAAGGTCTGACGGTTGGTCAGACGGATGCTGCCGTAAATCGTGTTGTCATGGGCAAACTTGTCGATCGCCTGCCACTGTTTGGTGGTGATGATCCCACCCGGCAGACGGCAGCGCAGCAGCATCGCATGACGCGGCTCCAGCTTCTGTTCAGCACGCTCGGCGCGGATATCGCGGTCGTCCTGCTGGTACATACCGTGGAAACGGATCAGCAGGAAGTTATCGCCTTTAAAACCGCCGGTCAGACCGTCATTCAAATCTTCGGCAATGGTGCCGCGCAGATAGTTGCTATCAACCTTCATGCGCTCGGCATCAGTCAGCTTGCCTTCGACCACCAGAGGGCCAGGATGTTTTTCGCTCATTAGTAGACATCTCGCTGATAACGGCGCTCTACGCGCAGCTCACTTAAAAATTCATCCGCCGATTCAGTATCCATGCCACCGAATTCAGCAATCACTTCCAGCAAAGCCTGCTCAACGTCTTTCGCCATGCGATTGGCGTCGCCGCAGACATAAATGTGGGCACCGTTATTGATCCATGCCCACAGTTCTGCGCCCTGTGCGCGCAGTTTGTCTTGTACGTATATTTTTTGTTGTTGGTCGCGAGACCAGGCCAAATCGATGCGCGAGAGCACGCCCTCTTTGACGTAGCGTTGCCACTCAACCTGATAAAGGAAATCTTCCGTAAAGTGCGGGTTGCCGAAGATCAGCCAGTTTTTACCGGAGGCTTCATCGGCGGCACGCTGCTGCATAAAGGCGCGGAACGGCGCAATACCGGTACCTGGACCAATCATAATCACCGGGGTTTCCGGGTTGGCAGGCAGACGGAAGTTGTCGTTGTGCTCAATAAACACCCGGACTTCGCCCTCTTCCTCAACGCGATCCGCGAGGAAGCTGGAGGCACCGCCCGCACGGGCGCGGCCTTCGATGTCGTAACGCACCACGCCGACGGTCACGTGCACTTCACTCTCCACTTCTGCCTGAGCAGAAGCGATGGAGTAGAGGCGCGGCGTCAGTGGACGCAGCAGGCCGGTTAATGCCTCCGGGCTCAGCTGTGCCGGGGCAAAACGCACCATATCCACAATGGGGGTGGTGGTGGCGTAGTGCTGCAGTTTCGCTTTGTCACCCACCAGCGGCAGCAGTGCCTCGCTGCGGGTGAGGGTGGCGTAGTTTTCCACGATATTGGCGGTGTTGACGGTCAGTTCGAAATGCCACTGCAGCGCTTGCGCGAGCGGCAGGGTTTTGCCTTCTACCGTTACCGGCTCATCGCCCTTCAGCCACAGCAGTTCTACCAGCTCGTTCACCAGCACCGGATCGTTCTGATACCAGACGCCAAGCGCATCGCCCGGCTGGTAACGCAGACCGGAGTCGCCCAAATCAATTTCGATATGGCGCACGTCTTTTTCAGAATCACGACCGGTGATTTTCTGGTTAACAGAGAGGCTCGCCGTCAGCGGCGCTTCTTTGGTATACGGGCTGGTGTGGATATCGTTGACCACGCCAGTGGCGGTCACGGCAGCCTGCGCCGGCGTGTCCTGCGGGACGCGGGCTTTCAGCACATCAACAATGCGTGCGCGCCATTCGGCAGCGGCGGCCTGATACTCGACGTCGGTATCAACGCGGTCCAGCAGGCGCTCACCGCCCAGTTCCGCCAGCTTGCTGTCAAAATCTTTGCCGGACTGGCAGAAGAATTCATAGGACGAGTCGCCCAGGCCGAAGACGGCAAACGCGGTATCCGTAAGTTTGGGGGCTTTTTTCGAGAACAGGAACTTATGCAGCGCAACGGCTTCTTCAGGCGGCTCACCTTCGCCCTGGGTTGACGTGACCACCACAACCAGTTTTTCTGACGCGATTTGCTTAAATTTATAATCCCCGGCGTTCACCAGGTTCACGTTCAGTTTGGCCGCGAGCAGGTCGTCGCGCAGTGCTTCGGCGACGCGGCGCGCGTTACCGGTTTGTGAAGCAGAGATAAGCGTAATTGCCGGGATCTCAACGGCCGTAGCCGGTGCGCTTACCGCGCTGCCGGGCTGCTGGTTGAGCATTCCCCAGAAATAACCGGACACCCAGGCGAGCTGGGTAGGCGAAAAATCAGTGGTGGCCGCCTGCAGGCGTGCCAGTTGCTCCGGGTTCAGGGGAAGCAAATTTGAAGGTGGGGCCTGTGTTGTCATGCGTCGTTATGTTCCAGTAGCAAAGCTGAATTTTTATCTTAAAGACAGAACAGAGTGTAAGGTTAACGGCGCGGATCATAACAATTAAAGAAGGGATGGAAATAATAAATAACCAAAAGAACTAACCTCTTTTAGCTATTGTTCTTAACAATAAAAACGATTAATTAAGCCTATGAAATTAAAACATAAAGCCGTGAGTCATCGCAGTGTAAGCAGCATCCCGGGAGAATGCCCGTTTTAGTTAATGATAAAAAAGGTACTTTCCGGTACTCTACGGCGGTTTTTTCCGCATTTTTGAGAGTCCACGATGTCCACCACACTGTTTAAAGATTTCATCTTCGAAGCCGCCCATCACCTGCCTCACGTCCCTGAAGGGCATAAATGTGGTCGCCTGCACGGGCACTCCTTTATGGTGCGCCTGGAGATCACGGGTGAAGTCGATCCGCACACCGGTTGGATCATGGATTTTTCCGAGCTGAAGGCCGCCTTCAAGCCGACCTATAATCGCCTCGATCACTACTATCTGAATGATATTCCAGGGCTTGAAAATCCGACCAGCGAAGTGCTGGCAAAGTGGATCTGGGATGAGATGAAGCCGCTGGTGCCGCTGCTGAGCAGCGTGATGATCAAAGAGACATGTACAGCTGGCTGTGTTTATCGCGGCGAGTGAAAAAAAAGCCCGGATATCCGGGCTTTTTTCTGTCAGGCAATATTCAGATACTTGTGCGTCTGCATCGACAAACGCCAGTTGCGCGCGATACAGGTTTCAATGCACAGACGCGTGGCGTCGTCTTTCTGGCTGATTGGCTGCAGGGCAATGATACGCTGCTTTTCGTCGTTCAGCGTCGCCAGCAGTTCATCCAGTGCTTCAATATCACGCACGCGGCCCACCGGGTGTTTGATCTCATCGGCACGTTCCAGTGCCTGCGACAATACGTCGTACCCGCCGCGCATATTCACTTTCGGCGATACCGTCACCCAGGTGGCGTGCGAGCAGCGCACTTCGTGGGTGCCGCTGGTTTCAATCTGGCAGCTGTAGCCGTTCTTTTCCAGCAGATCCGTGAGCGAGGTTAAGTCGTGGATGCAGGGTTCCCCCCCGGTGATCACCACATGGCGGGCGGTCCAGCCCTGACGACCAATGATTGCCAGCAGATCTTCTGCACTGCCAGCGCCCCATTTATCGCTCTCTTTGGTTTTGGCCAGAATACTGAACAGCGACACTTCCCGATCTGCGAGTTTATCCCACGTATGTTTGGTATCACACCAGGCACAGCCAACCGGGCATCCCTGTAATCGAATAAAAATAGCAGGAACGCCGGTGAAGTAACCCTCGCCTTGCAGGGTCTGGAACATCTCGTTAATCGGGTACTGCATAGTCATCTCAGTTTGGGGATAAACGTTAAGTATCGCAGATCCCCGCCTAAGTATCATGCCCGATCGGTGCTTTAGGACTCAATCGCCGCCACGAAACGCGCGGTGATCTGCTGAGGACGCGTAATTGCACCACCTACCACCACCGTGTGTGCGCCTAATTCCAGGCAGCGCGCGGCCAGTTCTGGCGTGTCGACATTGCCTTCTGCCACAACCGGAACTGTCACTGTCGCCAGCACGTCGCGTAAAAATCCGCAGTCGTTTTCGCGCAGCACGCGCCCCTGTGTATCCGCCGTATAGCCGTGAAGCGTGGTGCCCACGCAGTCGAAGCCCAGCGCCTGCGCCGTTTTGGCCTCGGCAACCGTGGCGATATCGGCCATCAGCAATAACGACGGATAGCGGGTGCGGATTTGTTCAACCAGTGCAGCAAGTGACTCCCCGTGCGGACGCGGGCGGTCGGTCGCGTCGAGGGCAATGATTTCCGGCTCGACTGCCATCAGCTCGTCGATCTCTTTCATCGTCGCGGTGATAAACACCTCGCTGTCCGCATAATCACGCTTGATGATGCCGATCACCGGCAACGAGACGGTCTCTTTGATGGCGGCGATATCCACCACACTGTTAGCGCGAATGGCGACCGCCCCGCCCTGCGCCGCTGCCAGCGCCATGCGCGACATGATAAATGAACTGTGCAGCGGTTCATTTTCCAGCGCCTGACAGGAGACGATCAATTTGCCTTTCAAAACATCCAGTACCGTTTTCATTACGCTAAACTCTCTTCGACTTCGTTTTTAATGATGGTGACGTGCGGGCCGTAAATGACCTGGACCCCATTGCCGCGAACGATGACGCCGCGTGCGCCAGTCGCTTTGAGTGCCGCTTCGTCGACCTTGCTGCCGTCTTTTACCGTCACGCGCAGACGCGTGGCGCAACAGTCCACCTCTTCCAGATTGTCCCTGCCCCCTAATCCCGCAATCACCGCCGCCGCACGTTCGCTCTGGGGAAGTGTGTTTTCGACGACTGTCTCTTTCTCACGGCCCGGTGTGGCAAAACCAAAGCGGTTAATCATGAAGCGGAAGGTGAAGTAATAGAGAAAGAACCAAGGAATGCCGACCAGCGGGACGTACATCCAGTGGGTTTTGGCTTCGCCCTGAAGGACACCAAACAGGATAAAATCGATGAAACCGCCCGAGAACGTCTGCCCGATGGTGATATGCAGAATATGGGCGATCATGAACGCCAGCCCATCAAAGAACGCATGGATGACGTATAAAACCGGGGCCACGAACAGGAATGAGAATTCAATCGGCTCGGTGATCCCGGTCAGGAACGAGGTCAGCGCCGCCGAGAGCAGCAGGCCCGCGACGCGTTTTTTGTTCTCCGGTTTCGCCGTGTGATACATCGCCAGACACGCGCCCAGCAGGCCAAACATCATGGTGATAAAGCGCCCGGACATAAACCGCGAGGTGCCGATGTAAAACTGCTGGGTGTTCGGATCGGCAAGCTGCGCGAAGAAGATGCGCTGCGTGCCTTCGACCAGTTGTCCGTTGACGATTTCACTTCCGCCGAGCGCCGTGGTCCAGAACGGCAGATAGAAGATATGGTGCAGGCCAAATGGGCCGAGCATCCGCAGGATAAAGCCGTATAAGAACGTGCCGAGATAGCCGGTGGCATCCACCAGCCCACCGAGTCCAAAAATCATTTTCTGGAAATGCGGCCAGACCACCGTCATCAGCGCGCCGACCACAATCGCCGCCAGTGAGCTGATAATCGGTACAAAGCGCGAGCCGCCGAAGAAACCGAGGAACTGCGGCAACGCGATTTTGTTGAAGCGATGGTGTAACGTGCAGGTTACGAGGCCAATCACCACGCCGCCGAACACGCCGGTTTCGAGGGTCTGAATGCCGAGCGTCATCCCCTGACCGACCGCGCCGGGATTCTCATGCGCCAGCGTGCCGGTGAGGATCAACAGTGCATTAATGGTGGCATTCATCACCAGGAAGGCGAGCAGTGCCGCCAGACCGGCGGTGCCTTTGTCAGTTTTTGCCAGCCCAACGGCCACCCCTACGGCAAACAGCACTGACAGGTTGGCAAACACAATCGAACCGGCGCTGCTCATAATCGTAAATATGGCCTGAAGCCAGCCGACATCCAGGAACGGGTACGCTGTTAGCGTATTGGGGTTGGACAACGCCCCGCCAATTCCCAGCAGCAGGCCCGCTGCGGGTAATACCGCTATCGGCAGCATGAACGATTTACCGAACCGCTGCGCCTTTTCAAACCATGCCCCGGAGGAGGCACCACTGAACATTTGCATCATATTTTCATTTCCCCTGCTAATGGTGAAAATTTTTACCATATTAAATACACAAACTGAAAATTATCACCAAAAATCGGGAAGCTGATCATACTTTTTTAAAATGACTGGCATCTCTCACCCGCTTTCCGCCACACTAGCCCCAGAGAAACGCATTAAGGATCTTGCATGTCAGAAAATGAAAACCTGCTGCTGAGGCTGCGCCAGGGCCTTTCCGGATACAGTCCCACTCAGCAAAAACTGGGCGAATTCGTGTTAAACGATCCTGCAAAAGTGCTCTATCTGACGATCACCGAACTGGCACGCGAAAGTGAGACCAGCGAGGCGAGCGTGACGCGCCTGTGCCGCGCGCTGGGGTGTAAGGGATATACGGAGTTCAAAATGGCGCTGGCGCTGGACGTTCAGCGGATACAAGCGCCGAGTCGAAAAGGCGATGAGATTGATGAAGTGGTTGAAGAGTCGGTTCAGGCGTTACGCGACACCTCGCAGCTGCTCGACAGGGATATGCTACTAAAAGCGGCGCAGGAGCTGCATCAGTCGCGCTCGGTCTATATTTACGGTGTCGCGGCCAGCGCCATTATTGGCGACTATTTGCATTACAAACTGCTGCGTCTGGGAAAACCGGCTCAGCTGTTCAGCGATATGCACCGGGCGTCGATGAACGCGACGACGTTAAGCTCTGATGATCTGATTGTGGCGATTTCGAGTTCCGGTTCGACGCGCGATCTGCTGCACGTGGTGAAGCTGGCACGTAAGCGTGGCGCTAAAGTGCTGGCCTTGAGTAACACGCCACGCAGTCCGCTGGCGTCGATAAGCGATATGTTGCTGGTGGCAGCAAAACCGGAAGGGCCGCTGAGCGCGGGGGCGCTTAACGCCAAAGTGGGCGTGATGCTATTGGTGGAGCTGCTTGCGACGTCACTGATTACGCTCGACGATCGCTACGGCGATATCAGTCAGCAAACGGCGAGTGCCACCCTGCCCTTGCTGCTGTAAATCAGCCATAAAAAAACCCGCCGAAGCGGGTTTTTTCTTAAGAGTGAAAGCTCAGTAGATTACTGACCTTTGATCTCTTTGCGACCGTTGTATGGCGCTTTTTCGCCCAGCGCTTCTTCGATACGAATCAGCTGGTTGTATTTAGCAACACGGTCAGAACGGCTCATAGAACCCGTTTTGATCTGGCCAGCAGCGGTACCAACAGCCAGGTCAGCGATGGTCGCGTCTTCAGTTTCGCCTGAACGGTGAGAGATAACGGCAGTGTAGCCAGCGTCTTTCGCCATTTTGATCGCAGCCAGAGTTTCGGTCAGAGAACCGATCTGGTTGAATTTGATCAGGATGGAGTTAACGATGCCTTTCTCGATACCTTCTTTCAGGATCTTGGTGTTGGTTACGAACAGATCGTCACCCACCAGCTGGATTTTGTCGCCCAGAACTTTAGTCTGGTAAGCGAAGCCATCCCAGTCAGATTCGTCCAGACCGTCTTCGATAGAGACGATTGGGTACTGTTTGGTCAGGTCTTCCAGGAAGTGAGTGAACTCTTCGGAAGTGAAGGCTTTGTTGCCTTCGCCAGCCAGAACGTATTTACCGTCTTTGTAGAATTCAGATGCTGCACAGTCCATCGCCAGGGTGATGTCGGTGCCCAGCTCGTAGCCTGCTGCTTTAACCGCTTCAGCGATTACAGCCAGTGCTTCGGCGTTAGAGCCCAGGTTAGGTGCATAACCACCTTCGTCACCAACAGCGGTACCCATGCCTTTAGACTTCAGAACTTTAGCCAGGGTGTGGAACACTTCAGAACCCATACGGATGGCTTCTTTCAGCGTTTTCGCGCCAACAGGCTGAATCATGAACTCTTGAATATCAACGTTGTTGTCAGCGTGCTCGCCGCCGTTGATGATGTTCATCATCGGAACTGGCATGGAGTATTTGCCTGGGGTGCCGTTCAGTTCAGCGATGTGTTCGAACAGTGGCTGACCTTTAGAAGCTGCTGCTGCTTTGGCGTTTGCCAGAGACACAGCCAGGATTGCGTTCGCACCGAAGTTAGATTTGTTTTCAGTACCGTCCAGGTCGATCATGATCTTATCGATGCCAGCCTGGTCTTTGGCGTCTTTGCCAAGGATTGCCTGAGCGATTGGGCCGTTAACCGCGCCAACAGCTTTGGTTACGCCTTTACCCAGGTAACGGGATTTGTCGCCATCGCGCAGTTCCAGCGCTTCGCGGGAACCAGTAGAAGCACCTGACGGCGCAGCTGCCATACCGACGAAACCACCTTCAAGGTGAACTTCAGCTTCAACGGTAGGGTTACCACGGGAGTCGATGATTTCACGACCGATGACTTTAACGATTTTGGACATTAGATTTTCCTCAGTACAAGTTAAACTAAAACTCCAGACAAACAGCGCGTACCTTAGGTACGCGCTGCCGTTCTAACTTTTCTTACTTCGCCTGACGCTTCTGGAACTCGTTGGCGGCTTTCACAAAGCCAGCAAACAGCGGATGTCCATCACGCGGCGTGGAAGTAAATTCCGGGTGGAACTGACAGGCAACAAACCACGGGTGGTTCGGCACTTCGATGATCTCGACCAACTGATCATCCCCGGAGCGGCCCGCAATACGCAGACCGGCAGCTTCAATTTGTTTCAACAGCAGGTTGTTGACTTCATAACGGTGACGATGGCGTTCAGTGATGACCGGTGCACCGTACATCTGGCGTACCAGGCTGTCGTCAGAGACCTGACAAGCCTGAGCACCAAGACGCATTGTGCCACCCAGATCGCTCTTCTCGGTACGGACTTCGACGTTACCTTCTTCGTCGCGCCATTCAGTGATAAGCGCCACAACAGGGTACTTACAGTCTGGCACAAATTCCGTTGAGTTGGCGTTTTCCATGCCCACCACATTACGAGCAAATTCAATCAGCGCAACCTGCATACCCAGGCAAATACCGAGGTAAGGAATATTGTTTTCACGCGCATAGCGTGCGGTAGCGATCTTGCCTTCAACGCCACGGTAGCCGAAGCCACCCGGGATCAGAATAGCATCCAGATCTTTCAGAATTTCTACACCGCGGGTTTCAACATCCTGCGAATCAATCAGCTTGATGTTGACGGTTACGCGATTTTTCAGGCCACCGTGTTTCAGCGCTTCGATAACTGACTTATAGGCGTCCGGCAGTTCGATGTACTTGCCGATCATACCAATAGTCACTTCACCTGCCGGGTTCGCTTCTTCGTAAATAACCTGCTCCCATTCAGACAGGTTAGCTTCCGGACAGTTCAAGCTGAATCGTTTACAAATATAATCGTCCAGACCCTGTGATTTCAACAGGCCCGGGATTTTATAAATGGAATCGACGTCTTTCATTGAAATAACGGCTTTTTCTGGCACGTTACAGAACAATGCAATTTTCGCACGTTCGTTAGCCGGCACCGCACGATCGGAGCGGCAAACCAGGATATCAGGCTGAATACCGATAGAGAGTAATTCTTTCACGGAGTGCTGAGTTGGCTTGGTTTTCACTTCACCGGCAGCAGCCAGGTAAGGTACCAGCGTCAGGTGCATGAACAGCGCGTGTTCACGACCGATATCAACCGCCAGTTGACGAATTGCTTCGAGGAACGGCAGGGATTCGATATCACCTACGGTACCGCCGATTTCAACCAGCACCACGTCGTGACCTTCGCCACCCGCAAGGACGCGCTCTTTAATGGCATTGGTGATATGCGGGATGACCTGAACGGTTGCGCCCAGATAGTCGCCACGGCGTTCTTTACGCAGAACGTCGGAATAGATACGACCCGTAGTGAAGTTATTGCGACGGGTCATTTTGGTGCGAATGAAGCGCTCGTAGTGACCCAGGTCCAGATCGGTTTCAGCGCCGTCTTCAGTAACGAACACTTCCCCGTGTTGGATAGGACTCATGGTGCCAGGATCGACGTTGATATACGGATCCAGTTTCATCATGGTCACGTTGAGGCCACGGGCTTCAAGAATGGCTGCCAGGGAGGCTGCGGCAATGCCTTTACCCAGAGAGGATACGACCCCGCCGGTCACAAAAATATAGTTCGTTGTCATGCTGAACCTGAGAAGTTAGGGTGAAACGATGGAATAACCAGGACGGGAAAGCAGTATACCCGATCATAGCAGACGCCACAAACTTTCATTATTCCTCCTCTTCATCAGGCTCAAACAAACGCAGGGAGTGAGAAAATAGCCCCTTTGGGGTAAATGTTTTTGACGCAAATCAAGCGCTTGTCATTTAAAAAATCACACAAATTGCGCTTGATCGCAAAAACCCGTTAGAGATCATATTCCTGGCGTTTTACTTCCTGCCAGACTTCTTCCATCGCCTCGAGGTCAACGCCGGTCATTTCCAGCCCGCGCGCGGCAATGATGCGCTCCACTTCGCGGAAACGACGCTCAAACTTGAGGTTGGCTTTCTGCAGGGCGGTTTCGGCTTTTACCCCTAAATGACGCGATAAATTCACCGTCGCAAACAGCAGGTCGCCCATCTCCTCTTCCAGCTTTGCCTGATCGATGACGGCCTGCTGCGCTTCGTGCATCACTTCGTCGATCTCTTCGTGCACTTTGTCGAGCACCGGCCCGAGGGAAGTCCAGTCGAACCCCACCGTCGAGCAACGTTTCTGGATTTTATGCGCACGCATCAGCGCCGGCAGGCTGAGGGGGATATCATCCAGCGCCGAATGCTGTGCTTTTTCCGCACGCTCAGCGGTTTTGATTTGCTCCCAGCGGGTCAGCACGTCGTGACTGGTTTCTGCGGTCGCATCGCCAAAAATGTGCGGGTGGCGGCGTTCCAGTTTGTCGCTGATGGCGGCACAAATATCATTGAAATCAAAGCGCCCTTCTTCCTGGGCCATTTGCGCGTAGAACACCACCTGGAACAGCAGGTCGCCCAGTTCACCGCGCAGATCGTCAAAATCTTGACGGGAGATGGCGTCCAGCACTTCGTAGGTCTCTTCCAGAGTGTAAGGCGCGATGGTGGCGAAAGTCTGCTCTTTGTCCCATGGACAGCCGGTTTGCGGGTCGCGGAGGCGCTGCATAATGCCAAGCAGGCGGTCGATTTGGGTCATGAGTCATTCCTGATAAATAAGAAAAGCCGGGGGCGGCGACACCTGACCCGGCCTACAAAAGATGGCAATCTTATCCGCCGTGAAGACGACGGGCGTCAATCACATCCGGCACCTGGTTCAGCTTGCCGAGCACTCGGCCCAGCACCTGCAGGTTATAGATTTCAATCGTCATGTCGATGGTAGCGAGCTGCTGGCGGGTATCGCTGCGGCTGGCGACCCCCAGCACGTTCACTTTTTCGTTAGCCAGAATAGTGGTGATGTCGCGCAGCAGGCCGCTGCGATCGTTGGCCGCAACCCGCACCACCAGCGAATAGCCCGCGGAGTAGCTCTCGCCCCATACCGCATCGACAATACGTTCCGGCGCATGCGACTGTAAATCTTCCAGCTGATCGCAGTCCGCCCGGTGAATGGAGATCCCGCGCCCTTGGGTGATAAAGCCGACGATCTCGTCCCCCGGGATCGGCTGACAGCAGCGGGCAATGTGGTGCATTAAATTGCCAACGCCTTCGACCACCACCCGACCATTGTCTTTACTGCGATGCGGTGGCGTGTAGGTCTTCTGCTGCAGCAGCTTCAGCGCCGCCGCATCCTGCTCGGCTGCACTCGGTTTGTTGAACTGCGCCTGCAGGAAATTAACCATCTGGTTGAGACGAATGTCCCCACCGCCTATCGCCGCCAGCAGCTCCTCCAGCTCGTTAAAGTTGTAGCGGGGCAGCAGGAATTTCTCTGCCTCTTTCAGGTGGATGCCCAGGTGCTCCAGCTCATTGTCGAGGATCTGGCGACCCGCAAGGATGTTTTTGTCACGGTCCTGCTTACGGAACCAGGCGTGAATTTTAGAGCGTCCGCGGCTGGTAGTGACGTAGCCCAGGTTCGGGTTCAGCCAGTCACGGCTGGGGTTCGGCTGTTTCTGAGTGATGATTTCTATCTGATCGCCCATCTGCAGCTGGTAGGTGAACGGCACGATGCGCCCACCGATTTTAGCCCCGATGCAGCGGTGCCCCACATCGCTGTGGATGTGGTAGGCGAAGTCGAGCGGCGTCGAGCCCGCCGGAAGATCGACGACATCACCCTTTGGCGTAAAGACGTAAACCCGGTCGTCAAAGACCTGGCTGCGCACTTCGTCAAGCATTTCGCCGGAGTCGGCCATCTCTTCCTGCCACGCAATCAGCTTGCGCAGCCAGGCAATACGATCTTCGTGGCCGGAACGCGCGCCGCTGGAGGTGCCCTCTTTGTACTTCCAGTGCGCAGCAACACCCAGCTCGGACTCTTCGTGCATCTGTTTGGTACGGATCTGGATTTCAACCGTTTTGCCGCCCGGCCCCAGCACCACGGTATGGATCGACTGATAGCCGTTCGGTTTTGGGTTCGCCACGTAGTCGTCAAACTCGTCCGGCAGGTGGCGGAAATGGGTATGCACGATGCCCAGCGCGGCATAGCAGTCCTGCAACCGTTCGGCCACAATTCGCACCGCACGCACGTCAAACAGCTCATCAAAGGCCAAATGCTTCTTCTGCATTTTGCGCCAGATGCTGTAGATGTGTTTCGGGCGGCCATAGACTTCTGCTCGCACGTTTTCTTCTTTCATCGCCTTGCGCAATCCACCGACGAATTCGTCGATGTAATGCTCCCGGTCGATACGGCGTTCGTGCAGCAGTTTCGCAATGCGCTTGTATTCCGCCGGATGCAGATAGCGGAAGCAGTAATCTTCCAGCTCCCATTTCAGCTGCCCGATCCCTAAGCGGTTCGCCAGCGGCGCGTAAATATTGGTGCACTCTTTGGCCGCCAGCACGCGCTCATCTTCCGGCGCGTCTTTCACTTCGCGCAGATGGGCCACGCGCTCCGCGAGCTTGATCACCACGCAGCGGAAATCGTCCACCATTGCCAGCAGCATACGGCGGACGTTATCCACCTGTTCAGCGGAGACGGAATCCGTATGCGCGGCTTTCAGCTGGCGAATGGCCGCCATATCTCGCACGCCGTGGATCAGTGCGACCACAGATTTGCCGACGCTCTCACGCAGAACGTCTTCGCTGACCACATCTGCATCAGCCAGCGGGAACAGGAGCGCCGCCTGCAGCGTTTCAATGTCCATATTGAGCATGGAGAGGATTTCGACCATCTCCACACCGCGCCACAGCAGCAGATCCGCATCGGGATGCCCCTGGGTAGTGCGCAAACAGTAGGCCCAGGTTTCGGTTAAACGTTCACACGACTGCTGGCTGGAAATTCCCAGACTGGCGATCCATTTTTGTGGGTCAAACTCTCCAGCTTTATTGAGATGTGCACTTCTTACCGCAACCATCGTCCTCTCCTTTAGGGACCCGTGCCTGTCGAATTCGACAAGCCGAAATTCATCAGTTAAGCGTGAACAACGCCATTGATTCCAGATGCCCAGTGTGCGGGAACATATCCAGCATTGCCAGACGCTGAATCTGGTAACCCGCGGCTAATAATGACTCACTGTCCCGGGACAGCGTCGCCGGATTACAGGAAACATAGACCACACGTTTTGGCGCGAGTTTAATAATATGCTGCATCACGCCAGGGGCACCGGCACGCGCCGGATCCAAAAGGATTTTATCAAAGCCGTGCTTCGCCCAGGGCTGCTGAGTGACATCCTCTTCCAGATTCTCGTGAAAAAATGTCACATTGTGCAGCGCATTGTGAACCGCGTTGTCACGCCCTTTCTCCACCAGCGCCGCCACGCCTTCGACCCCGACCACGCTTTGCGCTCGTTTTGCCAGCGGCAGGGTAAAATTGCCCATCCCGCAGAACAGATCCAGCACCCGGTCGTCTGGCTGAATATCCAGCCAGTCCAGCGCCGTCGCCACCATCTGCTGGTTAACGCCATCGTTGACCTGAATGAAATCGCGCGGACTGAACGATAAGCGTAGCCCGTCTGAATCGTACCAGGGCGCTTCACTTGTTACGTGCTCAAGTATGTCGCTTTGCGGGGCGAGATACAGCGCGAGGTCATGAGAATGCGAAAAGCGTTCCAGTTTTTCGCGATCGCGGGCAGAAAGTGGCGCGGTGTGGCGTAGGACCATCATCGGGCCGCCGTTCGCCAGCACCAGTTCAACGTGCCCCAAATGGCGAACGCCCTGCAGCTCAGAAAGGCATGCGCGCACCTCTGGCAGCAATGCCTCAAGACGGGGCACCAGAATGGGGCACTGTTTGATATCGACAATCTCGCTGGCGTTAGCCTTGCGAAAGCCCATCTCCAGACGCGCGGTTTTCGGCAGGTAATTCAGGCTCAGGCGCGCCCGGCGGCGGTAGCCCCAGGGGTCACCGGCGATAATCTCATTAACGTCATGCTTCATCAGTCGCGCGAGGGCGCGGCTTTTACTGCGCTCCTGCAGCGCAACGCTGGCATGCTGCTGCTGGCAGCCGCCGCAAACGCCAAAGTGTGCGCAGCGTGGTTTAACGCGTTCCGGGCTATCATTAAGCCGGCGTTTGACCTGCCCGCGCGCGTACTGCCGTTTCTCTTCCGTCAGGGTGATTTCAGCTCGCTCATCCGGCAGCAGGCCGGGAATAAACAAGGCCTTACCGTCATGGCGCGCCACGCCCTGACCGAAGGGATCGAGGTCGGTGACATCAACAGTTATGATCTGACGCGTCGTCACGCGTCGCTTTGCAGAGTAGAATTGCGCCATTACCGGGTATTTTCTCAAATGAACATATTGACTCTAATTGTCCCATAACGGAACTCCATGACCAACTACAGCCTGCGTGCGCGCATGATGATTTTGATCCTCGCCCCTACCGTACTCATTGGTTTGCTGCTGAGCACCTTCTTTGTGGTTCACCGTTATAACGACCTGCAACGCCAGTTAGAGGATGCGGGGGCCAGCATTATTGAACCGCTGGCCGTCTCCAGTGAATACGGCATGACCCTGCAAAACCGGGAGTCTATTGGCCAGCTCATCAGCGTTTTGCACCGTCGCCACTCGGATATTGTGCGCGCCATCACCGTCTATGACCAAAATAATCGCCTGTTTGTCACGTCCAATACCCACATCGACCCCGGTACGATGAAGATCCCCGACGGCATGGCGTTTCCCAGGCGTCTGAGCGTTATCCATCAGGGCGACAGGATGATCCTGCGCACGCCGATCACCTCGGAAAGCTATTCACCTGATGAATCAGCCAGTTCAGATGCCAAGCCCGACAACAATATGCTGGGATATGTGGCGCTGGAGTTGGATCTCAAGTCCGTGCGCCTGCAGCAGTACAAAGAAATTTTTATCTCCACCGTCATGATGCTGTTCTGTATCGGCATTGCGCTGATCTTTGGTTGGCGACTGATGCGCGATGTTACCAGCCCGATCCGCAACATGGTGAATACCGTCGACCGGATCCGTCGGGGCCAGCTCGACAGCCGCGTTGAAGGCTTTATGCTCGGCGAACTGGATATGCTGAAAAACGGCATCAACTCGATGGCGATGTCGCTGGCGGCGTACCATGAAGAGATGCAGCATAACGTCGATCAGGCCACCTCCGACCTGCGTGAAACCCTGGAGCAGATGGAGATCCAAAACGTCGAGCTGGATCTGGCCAAAAAGCGTGCCCAGGAAGCGGCGCGCATAAAATCAGAGTTTTTGGCGAACATGTCCCACGAACTGCGCACCCCGCTAAATGGGGTAATTGGCTTTACCCGTCTGACCCTGAAAACCGAACTGAATCCAACCCAGCGCGACCACCTGCATACCATTGAACGCTCGGCCAATAACCTGCTGGCGATCATCAATGACGTGCTCGATTTCTCCAAGCTGGAGGCAGGCAAGCTGATTCTGGAAAGCATCCCGTTCCCGCTGCGTAATACGCTGGATGAAGTGGTGACCCTGCTGGCGCACTCCTCCCACGACAAGGGGCTGGAGCTGACGCTGAACATCAAAAATGACGTGCCGGATAACGTAATAGGCGATCCGCTGCGCCTGCAGCAGGTGATCACCAACCTGGTAGGGAACGCCATCAAATTCACCGAAAGCGGCAACATTGACGTGCTGGTTGAAAAGCGCGCCCTCAGCAATACCAAGGTGCAGATTGAGGTGCAGATCCGCGACACCGGGATTGGCATCCCGGAACGCGATCAGTCCCGGCTGTTCCAGGCCTTCCGCCAGGCGGACGCCAGCATTTCGCGCCGTCACGGCGGTACCGGACTGGGGCTGGTGATCACTCAAAAGCTGGTGAAAGAGATGGGCGGGGATATCTCCTTCCACAGCCAGCCCAACCGGGGGTCGACCTTCTGGTTCCACATCAATCTTGACCTGAACCCGAACGTGCTGACCGATCGCCCGGCGATGGATTGCCTGCAGGGTAAACGGCTGGCCTACATCGAACCCAACGCCGCAGCGGCGCAGAGTACGCTGGATGTATTGAGCACCACACCGCTGGACGTGGTCTACAGCCCGGCGTTTTCCGCCCTGCCGGTGGAGCATTACGACATTCTGCTGATGGGGATCCCGGTGACCTTTACCGGCGAGCTGACCATGCAGCAGGAACGGCTGGCAAAAGCGGCCTCGATGACCGATTACCTGCTGCTGGCGCTGCCGTGCCACGCGCAGATAAACGCCGAAGAGCTTAAGCATGACGGCGCAGCAGCGTGCCTGCTTAAACCGCTGACCGCCACGCGCCTGTTACCGACGCTGACGGAATATTGCCGCCTGAACCACTACGTTGCGCCAATTGTCAGCAATGAAAGCAAACTGCCGATGACCGTGATGGCAGTGGATGACAACCCCGCCAACCTGAAACTTATCGGCGTTCTGCTTGAGGATCAGGTGCAGCACGTCGAGCTGTGTGAGAGCGGCCTGCAGGCGGTTGAACGTGCCCGACAGACGCAGTTTGACCTGATTCTGATGGATATTCAGATGCCCGGCATGGACGGTATTCGTGCCTGCGAGCTGATTCGCCAGCTCCCGCACCAACAGCAAACCCCGGTTATCGCCGTGACCGCGCATGCCATGGCGGGCCAGAAAGAGAAGCTGTTGAGCGCCGGGATGAACGACTATCTGGCAAAACCGATTGAGGAAGGGAAGCTGCACAACCTGCTGCTGCGCTATAAGCCGGGCCCGGTGACGGGCAACTGGATTGCGCCTTCCGAGACGCCAGAGGCCCCTGCCAACACCAGCGAGACACTCGACTGGCAGCTGGCTTTACGCCAGGCGGCGGGAAAACCGGACCTGGCCCGGGAGATGCTGCAGATGCTGATCGCCTTCCTGCCGGAGATCCGCAATAAAGTGGAAGAACAGCTGGTCGGAGAAAAACCGGAAGGACTCACCGACGCGATCCATAAGCTGCACGGTAGCTGCGGCTACAGCGGCGTCCCGCGCCTGAAAAACCTGTGCCAGTTGCTGGAACAACAGCTGCGCTCGGGAACGCCGGAAAGCGAGCTGGAGCCGGAGTTTCTGGAGTTGCTGGATGAGATGAATAATGTCACGCGGGAAGCGATGAAGGTGCTGAGGGCGTAACAACCCTCTCCCATCGGGGAAAGGGTGATCGTGTGGATATCGGCCTTCGTTAAACCTCCATCCCCACTTTCAATACCGCGGCAATATTTCTGGCCGCCATCCGCACGTTTTCAGCCGCGTCTTCCAACGCCTCCTCCAGCGTGCAGACGGTATAGATCACGCTAAAGACCGCGTCGATACCGTGTTCGTGAACGACGCCAACGTCTGCTGTCAGGCTACCCGCGAGGCCAATCACCGGTTTGTTGTAGCGTTTGGCAATTTTTGCCACCCCGACCGGAACTTTGCCATGAACGGTCTGGCTGTCGATTCGCCCTTCGCCGGTGATCACCAGATCGGCATCGGCTACCTGGCTGTCCAGGTCGAGCGCATCGGTAACAATTTCAATACCCTGGCGCAGCTGCGCGCCGCAGAATGCGTATAGCGCTGCCCCCATTCCGCCTGCCGCTCCGCCGCCTTCCAGTTTGAGCACTTCAACGTCGAGGTCGCGGGCAATGATCTGCGCATAGTGCGCCAGTGCGCGATCGAGACGTTCGATCATCTCCGGCGTGGCCCCTTTTTGCGGCCCGAATATCGCACTCGCCCCGCTTTCACCGGTCAGGGGATTAGTGACGTCACAGGCGACTTCAATCCGACACTCTGCCAGCCGTTTATCCAGCCCGCTGATGTCGATACGCGCCAGCTTTTCCAGCTCGCTGCCGCCAGGGCCGATTGGCTCACCCCGTTCATCCAGCAACGCGGCACCCAGCGCCTGCACCATGCCTGCGCCGCCGTCATTGGTGGCGCTGCCACCAATGCCGATAATAATGTGTTTAACACCCGCATCCAGCGCATGGCGGATCAGCTCGCCGGTTCCCCAGGAGGTGGTGATCAGTGGATTGCGTTGGGCAGGAACCACCAGCTCCAGACCGCTGGCCGCCGCCATCTCGATAAAGGCGCTTTTCTGGTCCCCGGAGCGGCCATAAAAACCGTCAACATGCTCGCCCAGCGGCCCGGTTACGCGCACCTGAATAATCTGCCCCTGCGTGGCGGCCACCATCGCTTCTACGGTGCCTTCGCCCCCGTCAGCAACCGGCAGTTTGACGTACTCTGCCGTAGGGAAAATCTCGCAAAACCCCTCTTCTATCGCCGTCGCCACTGCCAGGGCGCTCAAACTTTCCTTGTAGGAGTCCGGTGCGATAACAATTTTCATAAGCCGTCCTTACGCATGTTGACTACCCTAAGCATACACCCGGAACGAAAGAGAAAATGCCAGCTCCCGCAGGAACCGGCACTCGTCTTAGCGCACCATGCAAGGGCGCTTGTTGTTGAATGTCCACTCCGGAATCAGGTACTGCATCGCCATCGCATCATCGCGCGCGCCCAGACCGTGCTGCAGATACAGCTCGTGCGCCTTCATTACCTGATCCATATCCAGCTCAACGCCAAGGCCAGGAGTGGTTGGCACCTGCACCATGCCGCCTTTGATTTCGAACGGCTGTTTGGTCAGACGCTGGTTGCCTTCCTGCCAGATCCAGTGGGTGTCAATCGCGGTGATGTTGCCCGGTGCGGCAGCCGCCACATGGGTAAACATCGCCAGCGAGATATCAAAGTGGTTGTTGGAGTGGGAGCCCCAGGTCAGGCCGAACTCGTGACACATCTGCGCCACGCGTACCGAGCCCTGCATAGTCCAGAAGTGCGGGTCCGCCAGCGGAATGTCGACTGACTGCAGCGACAGCGTATGGCCCATTTGACGCCAGTCGGTGGCGATCATGTTGGTCGCGGTCGGCAGGCCGGTGGCGCGACGGAATTCCGCCATCACTTCACGCCCGGAGAAACCCTGCTCAGCGCCACACGGATCCTCTGCGTAGGCCAGCACGCCTTTCAGCTGTTTACCGATCCGAATCGCCTCTTCCAGCGACCAGGCACCGTTTGGATCCAGCGTCACGCGCGCCTGCGGGAAGCGCTTCGCCAGCGCGACAATCGATTCGGCCTCTTCTTCACCGGCCAGCACACCGCCCTTCAGTTTGAAATCGTTAAAGCCGTACTTTTCATAGGCCGCTTCCGCCAGACGCACCACTGAATCCGGGGTCATCGCCTCTTCATGGCGCAGGCGATACCAGTCGCACGCCTCATCCGGCTGGCTCTGATACGGCAGCGGGGTCAGCTTGCGGTTGCCGACGAAGAACAGGTAGCCCAGCATCTCGACTTCAGTGCGCTGCTGCCCGTCACCCAGCAGCGAAGCCACGTTTACGCCCAGGTGCTGACCCAGCAGGTCGAGCATTGCAGCTTCAATACCGGTGACCACGTGAATGGTGGTGCGCAGGTCAAAGGTTTGCAGCCCGCGTCCACCCGCATCGCGGTCGGCGAATTCGCCGCGCACCGCATTGAGGATATTTTTGTAGGCACCCAGGGTTTTACCGACTACCAGCGGGATGGCATCTTCCAGCGTTTTGCGGATCTTCTCGCCGCCCGGGATTTCACCCACGCCGGTATGACCGGAGTTGTCTTTGATAATGACAATGTTACGGGTGAAGAACGGGGCGTGCGCGCCACTCAGGTTCATTAGCATGCTGTCATGGCCGGCAACCGGGATAATCTGCATGGAGGTGACAACAGGCGTAGTAAATGTGCTCATAATTCAATCCTTTAATCAGTGACGACCGAACACCGGGCGTTTACGGTCAAATGTCCAGCCGGGAATAAGGTACTGCATCGGGCCTGCGTCATTACGCGCGCCGCCAGGCAGCTTCTTGTACGCTTCATGCGCTTTGTGGATCTGATCCCAGTCGAGTTCCACGCCAAGCCCCGGTGCATCCGGTACGGCGATCTTGCCGTCTTTTATTTCCAGCGGGTTTTTAGTCAGGCGCGCTTCGCCTTCCTGCCAGATCCAGTGGGTATCAATGGCGGTCGGCGTGCCTGGCGCGGCAGCGCCAACATGGGTGAACATCGCCAGCGAAATATCAAAGTGGTTATTGGAGTGACAACCCCAGGTTAAGCCCCAGTCGTCGCACAGCTGCGCTACACGAACCGCACCGGAGAGCGTCCAGAAATGCGGATCCGCCAGCGGAATATCTACCGAGTTAAGCATGACCGCATGACCCATCTCACGCCAGTTCGTGGCGATCATGTTGGTTGCCACCGGCAGACCGGTGGCACGGCGGAACTCCGCCATCACCTCACGCCCAGAGAATCCCTGCTCTGCGCCGCACGGATCTTCGGCGTAGGTCAGGACATCGCCCAGGCCTTTGCACAGCGCGATGGCTTCATCCAACAGCCAGGCCCCGTTTGGGTCGACGGTAATGCGGGCATCCGGGAAGCGTTTTTTCAGGGCGCGGGCGCTGTCGATCTCCTGCTCGCCCGGCAGAACGCCGCCTTTCAGTTTGAAATCTTTAAAGCCGTAGCGATCCTGCGCTGCTTCAGCCAGACGGACCACCGCCTCGCTGGAGAGGGCTTCCTGGTGACGCAGACGATACCAGTCGTGGCTGCCAGGGGAGCGGTCCAGATACGGTAAGTCGGTTTTGGTGCGATCGCCCAGGTAGAACAGATAACCGAGGACGGTGACTGCATCGCGCTGCTTGCCGGGACCGAGCAGTTCGCACACCGGTACGTTCAGTGCTTTGCCAAGCAGGTCGAGCAGCGCAGCTTCCAGCGCCGCCACGGCGTTAACCCGCAGTTCAAATGTCCAGGCACCTTTACCAAAGGTATCGAAATCGGCGGACTGATTGCCTTTGTGGACGCGCTGCACCACTTTGTTCAGGCGGGCCACTTCCTGGCCGACTACCTGCGGGATGGCATCCACCAGCGTCTGGTAAATCACCTCTCCGCCAGGGGCTTCACCCACGCCGGTATTCCCGGCGTTGTCTGTCAGTACGACGATATTGCGGGTAAACCAGGCGTTATGTGCGCCGCCGATATTCAGCAGCATGCTGTCCTGACCGGCGACCGGAATCACCTTCATTTCCGTCACAACGGGACTCGATTGCATACTCATCATGAGCGCTCCACAACAGGTTTCAGCTCGATACGTTTGATATCACCCACCAGCACCAGATAGCTCAGTACCGCCACCAGGGCATGAATACCGACGTAGATCAGCGCGCCATTGAACGATCCGGTGGTGCCGACGATGTAGCCAATCGCAATCGGGGTCACGATACCGGACACGTTACCGAACATGTTGAACAGACCGCCGCTTAAGCCGCTGATCTCTTTCGGCGCAGTATCTGCCATCACCGCCCAACCCAGCGCACCGATACCTTTACCGAAGAAGGCCATCGCCATAAAGCCGATAATCATCCACTCGGCGTCAACGTAGTTACACACCACCATCGACATGGAGAGCAGCATACCGAGCACGATCGGCGTTTTACGCGCAATATTCAGTGAACCGGTACGACGCATCAGCCAGTCGGAAATCACCCCACCGAGCACGCCACCGATAAAGCCGCAGATGGCCGGAACCGAGGCAACAAATCCGGCTTTCAGAATTGACATGCCGCGAGCCTGCACCAGATAGACCGGGAACCAGGTGATGAAGAAGTAGGTTAATGCGTTGATGCAGTACTGGCCGAGATAGATCCCCACCATCATGCGGGAACCCACCAGCTGTTTAATTTGACCCCATTTCTGACTGAACGGGACTTTCTCTTTACTGCCGGCCTGGTCCATGTTGATCAGCGCGCCACCGGCGGCGATGTAGTCAAGCTCTTTCTGGTTTACGCCAGGGTGCTGGTTAGGTTCGTGGATCACTTTCAGCCAGACGAAGCTGATGATAATGCCCAGACCACCCATGAAGAAGAACACGTGCGACCAACCCACTTCGTGCGTCAGCCAACCCATGATAGGGGCGAAGATCACCGTGGCGAAGTACTGTGCGGAGTTAAAAATGGAAACTGCCGTTCCCCTCTCCTGCGCCGGGAACCAGGCCGCGACAATGCGACTGTTGCCCGGGAAGGACGGCGCTTCTGCCAGCCCTACGAGGAAGCGCAGCGTAAAGAGCGCAACGATGATGCCAAAGCCGTTAAAGATATCAACGAAGCCCTGCAGCAGGGTGAACATGGACCAGATAAAGATGGACCAGAAATAGACGCGTTTTGAACCGAAGCGATCCAGTAACCAACCGCCCGGGATTTGGCCAATAACATAGGCCCATGAGAATGCGGAGAAAACGTAACCCATCCCAACCGCATCCAGACCGATATCTTTTGCCATTTCTGAACCGGCAATCGACAGCGTGGCGCGGTCGCCATAGTTGAAGGATGTGACGATAAACAGCATCACCACAATCCAGTAGCGAGCATTTGTGCGCTTTTCAGCGCTGCTTGCAGCCTGGCTTAATGTACTCATTATTGCACTCCTGAATCATAGCTTTTTCGCTACGTTCATTCTGAACAACGCGACCTGTAGGGTACTCAGAATGACGTGTTTGTGTTTTTTGCAGTTTTCAACGTTAAGGTCGTATCGCCTTGCTTACTGCATTTTTATTAACTGGCGAGAAAAGTATAAGAAAGGAACAAGGCCACCCTCACCGTGCAACAACACAACATTGGTACAGTCATGTTCAGTTGTTTATGGCAAAAGCCCAGGCCAATGGAAGAGACTTCACGGAAATGAAAACTGCATGGCAGTAAGCGGCAGGCGAGCTGCAGGGAATCTCGGGAGTGTGAATCAGGTCGCTTGACGCAGTGAAAATGCCTGCTAATGCCCCTGATTACGATAGGGATTTGAGGGCGATTGCCCAAAGCTAACTCGATTCAGTGACCTTACACTTTATGCAAGGTCGTTTTGTTAACTGGCAACGGGCTCTGGCCCCCCGCATCCGGGAGGGCCAGAGCTTATTTTAACAACGTACCCCAGTTTTCTACCCAGGGATTGGATTCGCTTTCCGGCTCTGGGTGTTCAGAGGCATCAATCATCAGCATTTCACCCACGCGCTGGGCGCTTTGCTCTTGCAGCAGGGCATCGAACTGCTTACCGCCGCCGCAGAAATTCGCGTAGGTGCTGTCGCCAAGGGCGATGATGCCGTAGCGCGTCTCGGGCTGATAGCCGAGCGTAGTTTTGATGCTCTCAAACAGCGGCACGATACTGTCTGGCAGATCGCCCTGTCCGGTTGTCGAGGTGACCACCAGTACATAGTCGCTCTGGTATTTTTGCCAGTCGGCCAGATCTGAATCTTCATAGACCGTGGCTTTATGCCCCATTCCCGCGAGAATGGCTTCGGCCTCTTCTGCCACCAGCAGCGCATTGCCATACATCGTACCGACAAAAATTCCGACTACAGCCATGTTTTACTCCCTGATTAGACGCGATTACCGATCATCCTGAACGTTGGCGACTTCAAACTCAACCCTTTCATTTTCGGGGAGTTGCCCGCACCAGCCAAACTGTGACAGCGCCTGCATCCACACCGCGTCCAGCCCGGCGCGAATGATCAGCGGCTCGTTGGTAAACGGATGCGTCAGGCTCAGCTGGCTGGCGTGCAGCATCAGGCGATTGCAGCCAAAATGCTCTGCGGCACTGCGATTCTGCCGCAGGTCGCCGTGTTTGCTGTCGCCGATAATCGGGTGGCGCAGATGCGTCAGATGACGACGCAGCTGATGCTTGCGGCCGGTCTTCGGTTCCAGTTCAACCAGGCTGTAGCGCGAGGTCGGGAACTTGCTGACGGCGACCGGCATTTCGGTGGTCGCCAGGCCGCGATAATCCGTCACCGCAGGCTGCGGGCCTTTGTCATCACGAGCAAATTTATCGGCGATTTTATCCAGCTCTTCGACCAGCGGATAATCCAGCGTTGCCGCATCGGTCAACCAGCCGCGGGTGATGGCATGGTAGCGTTTCTGGATCTGGTGCTGTTCAAACTGCTGCGACAAGCGTCGACCGGCCTCGCTAGACAGCCCCATCAGCAGCACGCCAGATGTGGGTCTGTCGAGCCGATGGGCAGTAAAAACGTGCTGACCAATCTGATCGCGCACGGTCTGCATCACCACCACTTTTTCATCCCGATCAAGCCAGCTACGGTGAACCAGCCAGCCTGAGGGTTTGTTGACGGCGACTAGCCACTCGTCCTGGTAAAGGATTTCGATCATGACGGCTCGCCAAATAACGCATCCAGCGCCAGCAGTTCCGCTAACACGACATCGCGGGCCGGGTGGGCGGCATCCAGCGCCATTTCATAATAGGGGGCAATGGCAAAGCCGTTTGGCAGCGGGTGACCGCCGTCAATTAAGGCGTGCATGCGGGGGATGAGCACCCACTGCAGCCATTCAAACGGCTCCAGGGTATCCATGCAGAAGGGTTGCGTACTCTCAAATGCGTCAGGCTGCGGCGCCGTCACTTGCCACAGTTGATGATCGCGCAATAGAGCTTCGAGTGCGTGCAGCTGTGCGCGCACGCTGTCGGGATGCGTCATGGAAAACCTCAACTGAAAAACTGAACGGCGCGCAGCATAGCAAAGACCGCGCAGAAATAAAAAAAAGGGAGCACTGTAAAAACAGTGCTCCCGGTTCGTTTCGCAGCAATCCAGCTACTTTTGGTGCTCCCTGCTCGTCCGTGACAACTTTTCCTCTGACCCGAAGGTCTGGTCTTCCCTCGACCGCTGCTTCCTGCACACATCATCCTGATGTGTCTGTTTCATCCTGAAACGTCCTGGTCTTCCTGACCCACCGGACATCCGTACCGGCTCTCATTCTCCTTCCTGGAGGTGTCCTTTAACGCGTCCTGCGTTATCCTCTTGCTTCTTCCTGAAGCCTTCCTTGTTGCGCCTTCCTGACGTATCCAAATTAAGAAACGCCATCATCCTGATGTTCGTTTCTTGCGTCGCTGTCCTGTCGACAGACATAGAATCCCTTATTCCGCTTCGTCTTACAAGGTACCCTGTAAGCCAAATTAAAGTGATAACGCAAGCCATCCACGCGCAGCAAAAAAATAATTCATTGATATTATTGATTATTATTAGATTAAGATTGATGTGACGTTCGATTTATTGCGTCGATCTCTCACAGTCTTTGTAAGAGATCTCTCACAAGCACAGTAGTATTCTGGATTACACGACGGGATGAAGGTGGTTGAGGAAATCCGCAAGAGAATCAGAGAGTACCTGGCGGGTTCGCGTACCAATCGTCTCTTTGAGGACCTCGCCCGTAAGATTACAGACGGAGATAATATCCAGTTCGCTGTCCAGCGTGGCGATGAAGAACGTCGGCGACAGCTTCAGGCGTTTTTGCGTGACCAGATGCCCGATCAGGTTCTCCTGCACGCGCAGGAAATCGTCTTCGCTCCAGGTTTGCAGCAGCATCAGCGTTTCATTTTCGAAGCGAGCGCACATATCCCCGGCAAACTGTGTGGTATAGAACGCGATTACGGCTGGTTGTACCACAATATTCATCGCGCGTTCAATTGGCTTTACATTCTGCTCTGCCGTAAACGGCTGCGGCTGCCAGATGACACTGTCTGTGGAGGCGGTAATAATGCACGGCGAAGGGATGCCGGACAGCGCTTCGCTCTGGGGCCAGGTTCCTTTTTGTTCATGCCATGCGTCGCAATAGCGCGCGGTAAACGCCTTCAAAGCCGCAGCAGTCTCTTTATCCACCGGTTTCTCTCTTTATATAAGCCAGGATACACTCAGCCGTATAGTTTACCTTTAAAGTGACAATGAAACATGTCTTACGAAAACCATGATGCCTTATCGGGCTTAACGCTGGGCAAAACCACTGCCTACCGTGATACCTACGATGCCAGCCTGCTGCAGGGCGTCCCGCGCAGCCTCAATCGCGATCCTCTGGGCCTGAAAGCCGATGCCCTGCCCTTCCACGGCGGCGATATCTGGACCCTGTATGAACTCTCCTGGCTGAACGCCCGCGGCTTACCGCAGGTGGCGGTGGGTCACGTTGAACTCGATTACACCAGCATCAACCTGGTGGAGTCCAAGAGCTTTAAACTGTACCTCAACAGCTTTAACCAGACCCGCTTTGACAGCTGGGAAGCGGTTCAGCGTACGCTGGAGCGCGATTTACGTTCCTGTGCACAAGGCAACGTAACGGTGGCGCTGTATCGTGTTGATGAACTGGAAGGTCAGCCTATCGCCCACTTCCACGGCACCTGCATTGACGAGCAGGATATTGCGATCGACAACTACCAGTTTGACACCGCCTGGCTGGAAAATGCCGCCAGCGGCAAAGTGGTGGAAGAGACGCTGGTCAGTCACCTGCTGAAATCCAACTGTCTGATCACCCATCAGCCCGACTGGGGTTCGGTACAAATCCAGTATCGCGGGGCAAAAATCGACCGCGAAAAGCTGCTGCGCTATCTGGTCTCTTTCCGTAACCATAATGAATTCCACGAGCAGTGCGTCGAGCGCATCTTCAATGACATTCTGCAGTTCTGCCAGCCAGAATGCCTGAGCGTCTACGCGCGCTATACCCGACGCGGCGGGCTGGACATCAATCCATGGCGCAGCAATACCGATTTCGTACCGGCAACCGGCCGTTTAGTGCGTCAGTAACAGAAATAATTTCACAATATGCGCGGTAGCTTCCGCGCTTTGGGTTGTGAAAGGTCATAAGCCAGGGCTATTGTAATCAACAGGGAAAGACGATAAACGTCCCATAAGGAGCTCACTTGATTACACATATTAGCCCGCTTGGCTCAATGGATATGTTGTCGCAGCTGGAAGTGGACATGCTCAAGAGCACGGCCAGCAGCGATCTTTATCAACTGTTTCGCAACTGTTCACTTGCCGTTCTGAACTCCGGCAGCCTGACCGACAACAGCAAAGAGCTGCTGTCCCGCTTTGAAAGCTTCGATATTAATGTCCTGCGCCGGGAACGTGGCGTGAAGCTGGAGCTGATCAACCCGCCAGAAGATGCCTTTGTCGACGGACGCATCATCCGTGCGCTGCAGGCCAACCTGTTTGCGGTGCTGCGCGATATCCTGTTTGTTAACGGCCAAATCAGCAATGCCGGGCGTTTCCAGCATCTGGATCTGGACAGCTCAGTCCACATCACCAACCTGGTGTTCTCCATTCTGCGTAACGCGCGTGCCCTACACGTAGGGGAAGCACCGAACACCGTCGTCTGCTGGGGCGGGCACTCCATTAACGAAAACGAATATCTGTACGCCCGTCGCGTAGGGACCCAGCTGGGCCTGCGCGAGCTGAATATCTGCACGGGCTGCGGCCCCGGCGCGATGGAAGCGCCAATGAAAGGTGCGGCGGTTGGCCACGCTCAGCAGCGCTATAAAGAAGGGCGCTTCATTGGCATGACCGAGCCGTCGATCATTGCCGCTGAGCCGCCTAATCCGCTGGTCAACGAACTGATCATCATGCCGGACATCGAGAAGCGTCTGGAGGCGTTCGTGCGTATCGCTCACGGGATTATCATCTTCCCTGGCGGCGTGGGTACGGCGGAAGAGCTGCTGTATCTGCTGGGTATTTTGATGCATCCGGCCAACAAGGACCAGGTACTGCCGCTGATCCTGACCGGCCCGAAAGAGAGCGCCGACTACTTCCGCGTGATGGATGAGTTTATCGTCCACACCCTGGGGGAAGCCGCACGTCGTCACTATCGCATTATCATCGATGACCCGGCAGAAGTTGCACGTCTGATGAAAAAGGCCATGCCGCAGGTGAAAGAGAACCGCCGCGACACCGGGGATGCCTACAGCTTTAACTGGTCAATCCGTATCTCCCCGGATCTGCAAATCCCGTTTGAACCGTCGCACGAGAACATGGCGAACCTGAAACTGTATCCCGATCAGCCCGTTGAAGTGCTCGCCGCCGATCTGCGTCGCGCGTTCTCCGGCATTGTGGCGGGTAACGTTAAAGAGGTGGGCATCCAGGCCATTGAAGAGTTCGGCCCGTATAAAATTCATGGCGACCCCGAGATGATGCGGCGCATGGACGATCTGCTGCAGGGCTTCGTCGCTCAGCACCGTATGAAGCTGCCAGGCTCTGCCTATATCCCTTGTTACGAGATTTGCGCGTAGTCTTTTAAGCCCGGCGCATCAGCCGGGCTAACAATCCTCTCTTCCACAGCCGGGTAAGGCCTTTTCGCCGCCCGGCTTATTTATTCCTGTCAGCCACATAGCCCGCCATTCAATATAATTTTCACTTATGTTTTTGCTATTTCATAACACAACGCAAACGATTACCTCACAATTGAAACCGTGTCTTATCATCCCTGAACGCCAGATACCGCCAAAAAACACTATAAATGAGCATCTTTACAGCGTAAGTCACCTATCTTTAAGGGCGCTCTATCTCATCGCATGTCGTTAATGGTAGCCTTCGCGACCATTAATTTGCCATGACGTTTCCTTAGCAGACAAATGGTCTAAATATATCCACATCAAAAGTGGATTATCGCATTTGGGATCACGATCACTGATAGATCCATTACGAAAATGTATCTTTCCGCCCGCCAAAAGAGACGGGTAAAAATTATATAAAAACCGTCACTGAACGAATTTCATATTACCGTCAGGCCGTTTTTCATCGGATTTGACTTGAAACCTGACATTTAGCTACTTCCTGGAGACACAATGGAAACCACCCAAACCAGCACCGTTGCTTCGATTGAATCCCGAAGCGGATGGCGTAAATCAGATACCATGTGGATGCTTGGCCTGTACGGTACAGCAATCGGCGCTGGTGTTCTTTTCCTGCCTATTAACGCGGGCGTTGGCGGATTAATTCCGCTGATTATCATGGCGATTATCGCTTTCCCGATGACCTACTTTGCACACCGCGGTCTGACCCGTTTTGTGCTGTCCGGTAAAAACCCGGGTGAAGACATCACCGAAGTTGTTGAAGAACATTTCGGTATCGGCGCAGGTAAACTGATTACCCTGCTCTACTTCTTCGCGATTTACCCGATTCTATTGGTGTACAGCGTCGCCATCACCAACACGGTGGATAGCTTCATGACCCACCAGCTGGGAATGACCCCACCACCGCGCGCCATTCTGTCGCTGATCCTGATCGTCGGCATGATGACCATCGTGCGCTTCGGTGAGCAGATGATCGTGAAAGCGATGAGCGTGCTGGTGTTCCCGTTCGTTATCGCCCTGATGGTGCTGGCGTGCTACCTGATCCCACAGTGGAACGGTGCGGCGCTGGATACCCTCTCCTTCAGCAGCGCATCAGCAACCGGTAACGGCCTGCTGATGACCCTGTGGCTGGCGATCCCGGTTATGGTGTTCTCCTTCAACCACTCCCCGATCATCTCCTCCTTCGCGGTCGCAAAGCGTGAAGAGTACGGTCAGGGCGCAGAGAAGAAGTGCTCCAGCATCCTGGCACGCGCTCACATCATGATGGTAATTACCGTTATGTTCTTCGTCTTCAGCTGTGTACTGAGCCTGTCCCCGGCGGACCTGGCAGCAGCTAAAGCCCAGAACATCTCGATTCTTTCTTACCTGGCGAACCACTTTAATGCACCGGTGATTGCCTGGATGGCACCGATCATCGCCATTATCGCGATTACTAAATCCTTCCTCGGCCACTACCTGGGCGCACGTGAAGGCTTTAACGGCATGGTGATTAAATCCCTGCGCGGTAAAGGCAAAAGCATTGAAATCAGCAAACTGAACAAAATCACCGCGCTGTTTATGCTGCTGACCACCTGGGCAGTGGCGACCATGAACCCGAGCATCCTCGGCATGATCGAAACCCTGGGCGGTCCGATTATCGCGATGATCCTGTTCCTGATGCCGATGTACGCGATTCAGAAAGTACCCGCGATGCGTAAATACAGCGGCCATATCAGCAACGTCTTCGTTGTGATTATGGGTCTGATTGCCATCTCCGCTATCTTCTTCTCACTGTTCGCTTAATTCCTCTCGCGCCGTCTTCGGACGGCGCACCCTTCTCTACACACGGAAAGCAAGAGACGCATCATGATTAGCGTTTTCGATATTTTTAAAATCGGCATTGGTCCTTCCAGCTCGCATACCGTCGGGCCAATGAAAGCCGGTAAACTCTTCACGGATGATCTCATTTCACGCGGCATTTTGCGCGATACCACCCGCGTGGTGGTTGATGTCTATGGCTCCCTGTCGCTCACCGGCAAAGGCCACCATACCGATATCGCCATCATTATGGGGCTGGCGGGCAACCTGCCGGATACCGTTGATATTGACGCGATCCCTGATTTTATCCAGGACGTGAATACCCATGGCCGACTGCTGCTGGCCAAAGGCGAACATGAAGTTGAATTCCCGGTTGATCGCTGCATGAATTTTCATGCTGATAATCTGTCGCTGCACGAAAACGGGATGCGGATCACCGCCCTGGCCGGCGACAAAGCGATTTACAGCCAGACTTATTACTCCATCGGCGGTGGGTTTATCGTCGATGAAGAACACTTTGGTCAGAGCAACAGCGCGCCTGTGGCGGTGCCGTACCCGTATAAATCGGCGGCAGACCTCCAGCGCCATTGCCAGGAAAGCGGCCTGTCGCTCTCCGGCCTGATGATGAAAAACGAACTGGCGCTGCACAGTAAAGAAGCGCTGGAACAGCACTTTGCTAACGTCTGGGATGTGATGCGCGGCGGTATTGAACGCGGTATCACCACCGAGGGCGTTCTGCCGGGCAAACTGCGCGTCCCGCGTCGTGCGGCAGCGCTGCGCCGGATGCTGGTCAGCAGCGACAAAACCACCAGCGATCCCATGGCGGTCGTGGACTGGATCAACATGTTCGCGCTGGCCGTCAACGAAGAGAACGCTGCGGGTGGCCGCGTGGTCACCGCGCCAACAAACGGCGCCTGCGGTATCGTTCCAGCGGTGCTGGCCTATTACGACAAGTTCATTCGCGAAGTCAACGCCAACTCACTGGCACGCTACATGCTGGTTACCAGCGCCATCGGCTCGCTGTACAAGATGAATGCCTCTATTTCAGGCGCAGAAGTCGGTTGCCAGGGTGAAGTGGGCGTGGCGTGTTCCATGGCGGCGGCTGGCCTTGCTGAGCTGCTGGGCGGTAGCCCGATGCAGGTCTGCATTGCCGCAGAAATTGGCATGGAGCATAACCTCGGTCTGACCTGCGATCCGGTCGCGGGTCAGGTACAGGTACCGTGCATCGAACGTAACGCGATTGCTTCGGTGAAGGCAGTCAATGCTGCACGTATGGCCCTGCGCCGTACCAGCGAGCCGCGCGTCTGCCTCGATAAAGTCATCGAAACCATGTACGAAACCGGGAAAGACATGAACGCCAAATACCGCGAAACCTCTCGCGGCGGTCTGGCGATGAAAGTGGTCACCTGCGATTAAGTCCAACAGGAGCTTCGTTTTGCGAGGCTCCTTCTCGTTCTTCCCGCCTCTCGTAGTTTCATCCCGCCGACGGTGTTACCCTTCATCCACTGGATTTAAGAGGGATTATCTGTGGCTGTTCATCTACTTATTGTCGACGCGCTGAATTTAATTCGCCGTATCCACGCGGTACAGGGCACGCCCTGCAAAGATACTTGCCTGAACGCGCTGGAACAGCTTATTCGCCACAGTCAGCCCACCCACGTGGTGGCGGTGTTCGATGACGAGGCGCGTAATACCGGCTGGCGCCATCAGCGTTTAGCGGACTACAAGGCCGGACGCGCGCCGATGCCGGAAGATCTGCATGCCGAAATGCCGGTCATCCGCGCGGCCTTTGAGCAGCGCGGCGTGCCCTGCTGGGGCGCACAGGGCAACGAAGCCGACGACCTCGCCGCCACGCTGGCGGTAAAAATCGCCGGTGCCGGGCATCAGGCCACAATCGTCTCCACCGACAAGGGCTACTGTCAGCTGCTCTCACCGACCATCCGCATCCGCGATTATTTCCAGAAGCGCTGGCTGGATGCCCCCTTTATCGCCGCCGAATTTGGCGTATCACCCCAGCAGCTGCCGGACTACTGGGGTCTGGCGGGGATCAGCAGCTCAAAAGTACCGGGCGTAGCGGGCATTGGCCCGAAAAGCGCCGCGCAGCTACTGAAGGATTTTCAGGATCTGGAGGGGATTTACGCGCGACTGGATGAAGTGCCAGAAAAGTGGCGCAAAAAACTGGAGGCGCACAAAGAGATGGCCTTTATCTGCCGCGACGTGGCACGACTACAGACTGATTTACAGCTCGACGGGAATTTACAGCAGCTGCGTTTAGCGCGGTAATTTTGGCCCGGTGGCGCTACGCTTCCCGGGCCCGGGAGATACATCCCTCTTCGTCAAAGAAGAGGGTTAACACTATCTCTCGTCGCGACGTCCGCCTGTGGCAGCCCACCAGCGGCGAACATGCACGGTCACCTCTTCGCGGTCGTGATAGAGCTGGCGCGCCTGAATGACCACGTTAATACCGTGTTCATCCATCTGCTCCTGAATGTAAGCCAGGTTCTGAGAGACTTCCTCATAGCGTTTTTTCATTGGCAGCTTGAGGTTAAAAATGGTCTCGCGACACCAGCCATTGACCAGCCAGGAGGCCATCAGTGCCGCCACTTTCGCGGGTTTTTCTACCATGTCGCACACCATCCAGGCGATGTTGTTGCGCGTTGGACGGTAGCGGAAGCCATCTTCACGCAGCCAGGTCACCTGCCCGGTATCCATCAGGCTTTGCGCAATAGGGCCGTTATCAACGGAAGAGACCCACATGTTGCGTTTCACCAGCTGATAGGTCCAGCCGCCAGGACAGGCGCCCAGATCCACCGCATGCATCCCGTTTGCCAGGCGCTCATCCCACTCGTCGGCAGGAATAAAAATGTGGAACGCCTCCTCCAGCTTAAGGGTGGAGCGGCTCGGCGCATCAGAAGGGAACTTCAGACGCGGGATCCCCATATAAAACGGCGAGTTGTTGTTGGTGTACGAGTAGCCGGTGTAGCAACAGCCAGGCGCAATAAAGAACACATGCACGACCGGGCGCTTTGGCGTTTCGTAATTGGTGAGAACGCCGACGTCACGCAGTGCGGCACGCAGTGGCACGGTGAACTTGCGGCAGAACTTCATCAGCTCTTTGCTTTCGTTGGTATCGGCAACTTCAACGCGCAGATCGCCACCTTTCTCCACCACACCCTGCAACATACCAACAATCGGCGTGATGCGATCTTCCGGCGGAAGATCCTTCAGCAGTTCACCCGCAACAAACATCTGGCGAGCAAAAATCAGCGAGCTAAACGGCAATTCGCGAACCAGTTTGTCCGCGTCCTCTACCTGATAGCATTCGAAAACGACATAGCCAGCATTCTCTTTGACGCGGGCAAAACCAAACACCTCGCGCTGCGTGGCTTTATCCGTGATTTCCGCGGCACACTCTTTTTCAAAACCCGGGCGACAATATAAGACAACTTTATTCATGAACAACGCCCTTGCGTTTAAGACGGAAAGAACCGATTAACATTAATACCCACCCGACCAGGAAGCTGACGCCGCCGACCGGGGTAACAAACGCCCACAGGCGTAAATGTGACAGCGCAAGGCAGTACAGGCTACCGCTGAACAGCACGGTACCCAGCGCCATAAATACGCTGCTCCAGTAAAACCAGATACTGATGCGACGCTGCATCGCCACGGCCAGTCCGAAGATGGCCAGCGTATGAAACGCCTGATATTCCAGGCCGGTGTGGATCCAACCCATCTCCACAACGCCCAACGATTTTCGTAAGACATGTGCGCCAAAAGCCCCCAGCGCAACAAAAATAAAGCCACTGACTGCGGCAAAAATCAGCATAAAACGGCTGGTCATGTGTCTGTCCTAAAGTAGTGCGCGTCCTGCACGCAAAAGAGAGTATTACTCGTAGCGAAAGCGAAATTTTTCCTGCTCGTTTGCCGCCCTGGCCAGGATCCACTGGCGAAACGCGGCTATTTTACCCAGTTCTGCCTGACTGTCATGACAAACCAGATAAAACGCATTCTTACTGACCAGAACATCATTAAAAGGACACACCAGGCGCCCTGCTTCTATTTCGGACTGCGACATCACGTTATTCGCCAGCGCAACGCCCTGACCGTGGATAGCCGCCTGCAGCACCATCGCACTATGGCTAAAGATCGGCCCCTGCTGCACGTTGATATGATTCAGGCCCAGCTGGCGGGTATAGGTTTGCCAGTCACGACGAGAAGCATCGTGCAACAGCGTATGCTGCGCCAGATCGGCCGGCGTTTTTAACGCCTTCTCACCCGTTAACAGTAGCGGTGAACAGACCGGCAGCAAATATTCTGCGTACAATTTTTCGACACGCAGGCCAGGCCAGTTGCCACGACCATAGAAAATGGCCACGTCGACGTCGTCTGCCAGCTTGTCTTCCTGGCGGTCGACAGCCTGGATTCGAACGTCGATCCCCGGATAAGCTGAGTTAAAGCTTGAGAGTCTTGGCACCAGCCACTGGATGGCAAAACTGGGCAATAAACTGACCGTCAGCGCGCCTTTTGCGCTCCGCGCCTGAAGCTTGCGGGTCGCGTCGGTTAGCTGGGAAAAGATCTCTTTGATATCCTGGAAATAGCTCTGCCCCTCTTCCGTCAAAAGGAGGGAACGATTGCGGCGGCGGAACAGCTTGAGGCCCAGGAAATCCTCGAGAGACTTGATTTGATGGCTGACTGCGGCCTGAGTCACAAAAAGCTCATCAGCCGCGCGCGTGAAGCTTAAATGACGCGCAGCAGCATCAAATACACGTAATGCATTCAGTGGTGGTAATCGCTTTGACATGGTTATCTGGCTTAGATGTTAACGGCTTTTAACAAACAGGAAACAACGTTTAACCTATTAGTTTTTTTTATCTGAGCCATTATAATTTGTCCGTTGAGGAACTACCAGCAAATACCTATAGTGGCGGCACTTCCTGAGCCGGAACGAAAAGCTTTTATTGGAATGCGTGTTCTGATGAGCTTTTGGCTTACGGTTGTGATGTTGTGTTGTTGTGTTTGCAATTGGTCTGCGATTCAGACCTCGGTAGCAACGCTACCAATTTTTCACTTCCTGTACATTTACCCTGTCTGTCCATAGTGATTAATGTAGCACCGCCCAATTGCGGTGCTTTTTTTTGGCTGCTATTCCATTAATGTTCCAGTTCAACCATCTCTTTTACATCACCACGGTTGATTTGCTGTTTATTCCCGTTCGCATCTTTATACGAGATCATCCCGGTTTCATTGTCGGTTTGCGGCTTACCGTCTGCAACAATGGCACGACCGTCGTTGGTATGCATCACGTAGTTAGGGCTTGAACAAGCGCTCAGGGCAAAGGTAAACATACAGGCAGAAACAATAGCGATAGACTTTTTCATGTTCTTCTCCTTCAGCAATTAATGCTATATGAACCATGTTTAAAACAGGCTAAGACATTCTCCTGACTCTATTTCAGCATAACCTGCTTCCTCCGTACCGCTTGCACAAACAGACAATTCCGATAGAGATCAACCTCCTTGCCCTGCTGCTCAATTTGCGCGACGATCTAATGACGATAAAGAGGAATTCCATGAACGCATTCAGCCCTGCCCATTTTCGCGCGCAGTTTCCGGCGCTGGCCGATGCCGGTGTCTATCTTGATAGTGCCGCGACGGCACTCAAGCCGCAGGCGGTCATTGACGCGACGCACCAGTTTTACAGCCTAAGCGCAGGCAATGTTCATCGCAGTCAGTTTGCCGAGGCGCAACGCTTAACCGCGCGCTACGAAGCGGCGCGCGATCAGGTCGCCAGCCTGCTAAATGCCAAAAGCGGCAAGAACATTGTCTGGACGCGGGGCACCACCGAAGCCATCAATATGGTAGCCCAGTGCTACGCCCGCCCGCGCCTGCAGCCGGGCGACGAGATTATCGTCAGCGAGGCGGAACACCACGCGAACCTGGTGCCGTGGCTGATGGTGGCCGAACAGACCGGTGCCCGGGTGGTGAAGCTCCCCTTGGGCGCAGACCGCCTTGCCGATGTCGCCCGCCTGCCCGAGTTGATCACCCCGCGCAGCCGTATCCTCGCACTGGGGCAGATGTCCAACGTCACCGGCGGCTGCCCGGATCTTGCCCGCGCCATTAGCATCGCCCACGCCCATGGCATGGTGGTGATGGTGGACGGCGCGCAAGGGGTGGTGCACTTCCCGGCGGACGTGCAGCAGCTGGATATCGACTTCTACGCGTTCTCCGGGCATAAGCTGTACGGTCCGACCGGTATCGGGGCACTGTACGGGAAAGCGGAACTGCTGGAACAGATGACGCCGTGGCTCGGCGGCGGCAAGATGATCGCTGAAGTGAGCTTCGACGGGTTTAAAACCCAGGACGTGCCCTATCGCCTGGAAGCAGGCACGCCGAACGTCGCCGGGGTGATTGGCCTGAGCGCGGCGCTGGAGTGGCTGGCGGATATCGATCTGCAGCAGGCTGAGAGCTGGAGCCGCGGGCTGGCGACGCTTGCCGAAGACGCCCTGCAAAAACGCCCCGGTTTTCGCTCTTTTCGCGTGCAGGATTCGAGCCTGCTGGCGTTCGATTTTGCGGGTGTCCATCACAGCGACATGGTGACCCTGCTGGCGGAGTACGGCATTGCCCTGCGCGCCGGTCAGCACTGTGCTCAGCCGCTGCTGGCGGCACTCGGCGTCAACGGGACGCTGCGCGTCTCGTTTGCTCCTTATAACACCCAAAGCGATGTCGATGCGCTGGTTGCCGCCGTCGATCGCGCCCTTGCCCTACTGGTGGATGAATGACAAGCCCAACTCTGGCCGGACACCCGTTCGGCACCGTCATCACTGAAGAGACGTTAAAACACACCTTCGCCCCGCTGAATCAGTGGGAAGACAAATATCGCCAGCTGATCCTGTTGGGCAAACAGCTGCCTGCCCTTTCCGATGAACTGAAAGCGCAGGCAAAAGAGATCCCCGGCTGCGAAAACCGCGTCTGGCTTGGCGTCACGCCTGTAGGGGATAAGCTGCACTTCTTCGGTGACAGTGAAGGACGGATTGTTCGCGGGTTACTGGCGGTTCTGCTGACGGCTGTCGAGGGGAAAACGGCGGCGCAGCTGCTGGCCGAAAGCCCGCTGGCGCTGTTTGATGAACTGGGATTACGCGGTCAGCTGAGCGCCTCGCGCAGCCAGGGGCTGGCTGCGCTGAGTGAGGCAGTGCTGGAGGCGGCGCGTCAGGCCTGACGCTCGGCCTTCGCCATCATCTTTTTCAGGGCGTGAGATACCGCAATAAAGCCAAACGTCGCGGTCACCATGGTGGCCGCGCCAAAACCGGAGGCACAGTCCATCCGCTTTGGCCCTTCAGCCGTGCTCTTCATGGCGCACACCGAGCCGTCCGCCTGCGGATAAACCAGCGCTTCGGTTGAGAAGACACAGTCCACGCCCAGCTTGCCTTTGCTGTTTTTCACCACCCCAAAGTCGCTCTTCAGCCGCTCGCGCAGTTTGGCCGCCAGCGGATCCTGAATCGTCTTCGCCAGATCGGCCACCTGGATCTGCGTCGGATCAATCTGTCCGCCCGCACCACCGGTGGTCACCAGCGGAACTTTGTTGCGACGACACCAGGCGATCAGTGCCGCTTTAGGCCGCACGCTGTCGATGGCGTCGATCACATAGCTGTAGCCTGCGCCCATATACTGCGCCACGTTCTCGGCGGTGACAAAATCGTCGATCACCGTCACCCGGCATTCCGGGTTGATCTGACGGATGCGTTCCGCCATCACCTCAGACTTGGCCAGCCCGACGCTGTCACGCAGGGCATGAATTTGACGGTTAGTGTTGGTGACGCAGACGTCGTCCATGTCGATTAACGTAATGGCGCCGATCCCGGTACGTGCCAGCGCTTCCGCCGCCCATGAGCCCACGCCGCCAATCCCGACCACGCAAACGTGCGCCCCGGCAAACAGCTGCAGGGCTTTTTCACCATATAAACGCGCGGTGCCACCAAAACGCTGGCGCCAGGCTTCGCTCATTACCACAGACATAAGACCTCAGATGTAAAAAGGGTGAGAGTTTCCTCTCACCCCAGCCCTCTGTTAATAAGAGGGAGGAAAACAGTGCCGAAATATTATCATACTCAGCCGCTAAAAACGCTGCCTGCCCCCGGCGCGGTTTTCAGCACCCAGACGCGTCCATAGTGGTTATACCAACCCGCGCGGTGGCCTGCATCCGGGCCAATCCCCTGGTAGATGTCAAAGTGCTGGCCTTTGATTGCGCCGCCGACGTCCAGCGCCACCATCAGGCGCAGCTCGTACTGGCCGGAGAATTTACCGTTGTGATCCAGCGTAGGCACTTCTGCCAGCAGGGTGGTGCCCGGCGGGATCACGGTCTTGTCAGAGGCTACCGACGCTCGGCCAATCAGCGGTACGGCACTCGCGCCCTTCACCGGGGCAAAGTTTTGCGGCTTAAAGAAGACGAAGGACGGGTTTTGCTCCAGCAGCTCGCGCACTTCATATTCGCTGTGCTTTTCGCCCCACTCGCGGATCGCCTGCATCGACATGTCTTCTCGCTTCACTTCGCCACGGTCGATCAGCACCTTGCCGATGCTGCGATAGGCGTGGCCGTTCTTACCGGAGTAGCTAAAGAAGTTAAGCGGGCTGCCGTCGCCAAAATCAATATAGCCGCTGCCCTGCACATCCATAATGAAGTTATCCATCAGCGAGTTGCTGTAGGCGAGGATGTAAGTCTCATTCAGCGCACCGGAGTAAATCTCGGCACGGGACGGCAGACGACCGCGTTTTGGCGGCATGCGGTAGATGGGATACTTGAACTCACCCTGTGCGGTATGGCGCGCCTGCACCACCGGAGTGTAGTAGCCGGTGAACTGGACATTACCGTAGTTATCGGTGCCTTCCATCTGCCACGCATCGAGACCGTACTGGCGCATGGTGCGGGTATCGCCCCCGGCACGCAGCCAATCCTGCACAGCATTATAGATAGCGTTCTGCGAACCATACAGCCGTGGTGAGGCGCTGCGGATCTGACTCACCTGTTCCGCATAGTCGCCGCCATTGATTGGCGCGCCCACGGCGTCAGGCTGATTCACTAAAGAGAAAGGCTGGGTGAATTTCCCATCTTTATATTGCTGACCGCGATCGGTCGGTTTGGAGGAACAGGCTGCAAGCATTGCTACCAGTGCGCCCGTCATCAGATACTTCGCCCAACGTCCTTTCATTGTCTCTCGTCTTTAAGTTGCCCGTTTCTGCGAAATGAAGATAACAAACCGGCAGGGGTATTGAAATGCGATTACATCCCCTTAGCTAAATTTTGCGCAATAAACGCTCTGATTGTTGCCAAATTGTTCAAACAAAGCTTAATTTGATGAATATTACCAAAAAGGGTTGCAACAAAAAGTCATCCGAGTATAGTGCGCATCCACGGACGCGGGGTGGAGCAGCCTGGTAGCTCGTCGGGCTCATAACCCGAAGGTCGTCAGTTCAAATCTGGCCCCCGCAACCAATTAAAATTTGATGAAGTATTTTTCTACAGAGTAGAAAGACGGACGCGGGGTGGAGCAGCCTGGTAGCTCGTCGGGCTCATAACCCGAAGGTCGTCGGTTCAAATCCGGCCCCCGCAACCAATACTTCTAAAAACAAATAACACCCTCAAGGGTGTTTTTTTGTATCTGCAGTTTGTCATTTTACCGGGCGTTAACCCGGCATCCTGATTATCCTCTTCTGGCTAACGTCGCCCCGTCAGAGAAGTATGCCTTTATCCCCGCCAGAATCGACTCCGCCACTTCCTGCTGGAACGCCGCCGTTTTGAGCTTACGCTCCTCTTCCACGTTACTGATAAACGCCGTTTCGACCAGAATCGACGGGATATCCGGCGCTTTCAGCACCGCAAACCCCGCCTGCTCGACGCTGTTCTTATGCAGTTTATTCACCCTGCCCAGTTTACCCAGCACCGCTTTACCAAACTTCAGGCTGTCGGTGATGGTCAGGGACTGCACCATATCGAACAGGGTGTGATCGACATAGCGATCGCCGCTCTTACTGACGCCACCGATCAGGTCAGAGGCGTTCTGCGAATCTGCCAGCAGTTTTGCAGCCGTACTGGTTGCCCCTTTGGTCGACAGCGCAAACACCGACGATCCGCTGGGCTGACGGCTGGTAAAGGCGTCCGCATGAATAGAGACGAACAGATCCGCGCGCTGCTTTTGCGCTTTGGCAACGCGCACCTTCAGCGGAATAAAGACGTCTTCGTTGCGCGTCATGTAGGCGCGCATGTTGCTTTCTCTGTCGATCAACGCCTTCAGGCGGCGGCCGATCTGCAGCACCACGTCTTTTTCACGCGTATGGTATTTGCCCACCGCACCGGAGTCTTCCCCGCCGTGACCAGGATCGAGCATGATCACAATCGGGCGATCGCGTCCGGCTTTCCCCGGCTTCGGACCGCTTTGTGCAGGCGGAACCTGCTTTTCGAGATCGCCTTTGTTGTAATCTTCGAGCAAGGCCAGAAGCGGATCCTGAATATCCGTCGCGTTCGCCGGATAGAGATCCATCACCAGACGCTCTTTAAAACCGGCTACCGGCGCAAGAGCGAACAGTTGCGGCTTCACGTTCTGCTTCAGTTCAAACACCATCCGCACGGTATTCGGATCAAACTGCCCGACGCGCGCTGACTTGATGTAAGGATCGTCACCACGGATCTGCGCACTCATGCCTTTCAGAACCGAGTTCAGATTTACGCCTTCAATATCCACCACCACGCGCTCAGGATTGCTCAGCGCGAACTGCTTATAGTTCAGGATCCGGTTTGACTCGACCGTGACGCGGGTATAGGTCGACGATGGCCAGACGCGTACCGCTACCACCTGACTGACGGCAGCAAGCCCCACCTGACTTACGCTAAGTAACCACATGGCCCCGGCCCCTTGTAACAGGCGGCGACGACTTAATGCTTTACTGGATCCCGACATGCTTCTCCCGAGCAAAGATATCGAATAAATTCTCATTACGTCCAAATTGACCGAAAACTTTAACGAATGATGCATAAGCTGTCACCCAGAAAAGGGTAAACAATCATACGTTAACCTACGGTTTGGTCTGATTTTCTTTGTTACGGCAAAAAGTTTGGCTTGCGCGCAAGGCGATATTCGAATAAAAATACAAAAATTACGAATAAACATTCATTAAAGGGGTTGTGCCGTGGTGAAGGAACGTCGAATCGAACTGGTCCAGGGTTTTCGCCATTCTGTTCCCTATATCAATACCCATCGGGGAAAAACGTTTGTCATCATGCTGGGTGGCGAAGCCATTGAGCATGAAAACTTCTCCAGCATAGTTAATGATATCGGCCTGCTGCACAGCCTGGGTATTCGCCTTGTGGTGGTGTATGGCGCCCGTCCGCAGATTGAAGCCAATCTGTCCGTTCATCAACACGAACCCCTTTACCATAAACACACCCGCGTCACCGATGCCAAAACGCTGGAGCTGGTTAAGCAGGCTGCCGGTCTGCTGCAGCTGGATATTACTGCGCGGCTGTCGATGAGCCTGAATAACACCCCGCTGCAGGGGGCGCACATCAACGTGGTCAGCGGCAATTTTATTATTGCGCAGCCGCTTGGCGTCGACGACGGTGTAGATTACTGCCACAGCGGGCGTATTCGTCGTATTGATGAAGAAGCCATCCACCGCCAGCTGGACGGCGGTGCGATTGTGCTGACCGGCCCGGTCGCGGTCTCTGTCACCGGCGAAAGCTTTAACCTCACGTCGGAAGAGATTGCCACCCAGCTGGCCATCAAACTGAAGGCTGAGAAAATGATCGGCTTCTGCTCCTCGCAGGGGGTAATCAACGAGCTGGGGAATATCGTCTCTGAGCTGTTCCCTAACGAAGCCCAGGCGCGGGTAGAAGCGCTGGAAGAACAAGGGGATTACTACTCCGGCACGGTGCGTTTCCTGCGCGGTGCGGTCAAAGCCTGCCGCAGCGGCGTGCGCCGCAGCCATTTGATCAGCTACCAGGAAGATGGCGCCCTGCTGCAGGAGCTGTTCTCCCGCGACGGTATCGGTACCCAGATTGTGATGGAGAGCGCCGAGCAGATCCGTCGTGCCACCATCAATGACATCGGCGGGATCCTCGAGCTTATTCGCCCGCTGGAGCAGCAGGGGATCCTGGTACGTCGCTCGCGCGAGCAGCTGGAGATGGAGATCGACAAGTTCACGATCATTCAGCGCGACAATCTCACCATCGCCTGTGCAGCGCTGTACCCCTTCCCGGAAGAGAAGATTGGTGAAATGGCCTGCGTGGCCGTACATCCGGACTACCGCAGCTCATCGCGCGGCGAGGTGCTGCTGGAGCGGATCGCCGTTCAGGCGCGCCAGCAGGGCCTGAGCAAGCTGTTTGTGCTCACCACCCGCAGCATCCACTGGTTCCAGGAACGCGGTTTCTCGCCGGTGGATATCGATTCCCTGCCGGAATCCAAAAAAGAGATGTACAACTATCAGCGCCGCTCAAAGGTGCTGATGGCGGATTTAAGCTAACTCGCCGTCACCGCTCAGGCCGGGCATACGCCCGGCTTTTGACTGACTCACATCGCTTCAAAAATGGCACTCAGGCCGCTACGCCGCTCCGTACGGGTGACAACAGCCTGCGCCAGCACGCCTTCGTCGGCATACAGTGACAGCCGCTGACGGGCGCGGGTGATAGCGGTGTACACCAGCTCCCGCGTCACCACGGGTGACATTTGTACCGGCAGGATCAGCGCCGCATGATCGAACTCAGAACCCTGAGATTTGTGGACCGTCATCGCCCAGGCGGTTTCATGCTCCGGCAGACGGCTGGGTTGGACGGACTTGACGCTGCCGTCCGGCATCTGGAACCACACGCGCAATCCCTGACCTCTCTCCAGCGCAATCCCGATATCGCCGTTGAACAGCCCCAGCGCGCTGTCGTTGCGCGAAATCATCACCGGCCGCCCCTCAAACCAGCGAGAATACGGCTGATGGCTGATCCGGCGTTTTTGCACCAGCACCTGCTCCAGCTTCTCATTGAGCCCGGCGACGCCAAAGGGCCCATCGCGCAGGGCGCACAGCAGCTGGTAGCGTCCGAATGCGGTCAGCACCTCTTCCGCAGGCGCCTGCTGGTGGACGGTGTCAAGAAAATGCCGGTAGCCCAGCAGAGCATCCTCGAGCATCGCCATATACTCTTCGCCACTCTGCAGCTGCTTTTTCTCGATATCGTTGAATCCGCCGTCAAACACCGCACGCATGGCCTGTCGATCGCCGCGGTTCACCGCTGCCGCCAGCTTGCCGATACCGGAATCGCTGCCAAAACGGTAGCTTTTTTGCAGCAGGCACAGGCTGTCGCGCAGCGCACCCGCCACCGGGCTGACGTTGCCTTCCATCTGACACCCGGTCAGCTCAGACAGCTCCTGTGCGCGCTGGGCGGTAAAGCCCGCGCTGGCCCAGGTACAGATATCACCCAGCACCGCCCCCGCTTCTACGGAGGCCAGCTGATCGCGATCGCCGAGGAAAATCACCCTTGCATGGGGCGGTAAAGCGTCGATCAGGCGCGACATCATCGTCAGGTCGATCATCGAGGCTTCGTCCACCACCAGCACGTCCAGATGCAGCGGATTCCCGGCATGGTAGCGCAGACGCTGGCTGCCGGGCTGCGCGCCGAGGAGACGGTGCAGCGTGCTGGCCTCGGCCGGGAACAGCTTGCGCTGTCCGTCGGTCAGGGGCAGCGTTTGCAGCGCCCCGCCCAGCGACTGCGTTAAGCGCGCGGCAGCTTTCCCGGTAGGGGCAGCCAGCCTGATGCGGCACCGCCCTTCCCCCGCCATCTGGATCAGCGCCGCCAGCAGCCTGGCGACGGTGGTGGTTTTGCCGGTTCCCGGCCCGCCGGAGATCACCGAGATACGGCGGGTTAACGCCACCGCCGCCGCTACCTTTTGCCAGTTGACGGCTTCGTCAGAGGCAAACAGCGCGTTCAGGGTGCGCTGCATTTCGCGACTGTCATGCACCAGCGGCTGGTTGGCCTCGCTAAAGAACCCGGCCACCGCCCGTTCGTAGCGCCACATCCGGTTGAGATAGAGCCTGTCGCCAATCAGCACCAGCGGCGTGGGCAACTCGCCGTTACTGACCGCCGGCGAGCGCAGCAGCGTCTGGGGCCAGTCCAGCGAGTCGTCGTGCAGCGCAAAACAGGCCTGCAGTAGCGCAGGGGTTTTCGCCTCTGCCCGCAGCTGCGACAGCGGCAGGCAGACATGCCCTTCTCCCGCATCGCGACTTAACAGCGCCGCCGCCAGCATCACGGCGGGTTCATCGTTACCCGCCACCATCATTGCGAATTGAACGTCCAGGCGACGCAGCACCCTCTGTTCTACGGCTTCCAGTAGCAGTTTCTGCATCGTCATTGCGCAAGCTCCTCTTTGCTGGCGGCAAATAGCCTGTCCATGCGATCAATTAACACTACATCCGGACGGGTGGCAAAGCACCCTGCGCCCGGCGCGCTGCCGTCCACCCCGCGTAAAAAGAGGTAGATAACGCCGCCGAAATGCCGCTGATAGTCGTAGTCAGCAATGCGGTGACGCAGGTAGCGGTGCAGCGCCAGGGTATAGAGCTGATATTGCAGATCATAGCGGTGGGACTGCATCGCTTTGGCCATCGCCTGCGGGGTATAAGACTCGCTGTCTGCCCCCAGCCAGTTGGATTTGTAGTCCAGCAGGTAGTAGCGGCCGTTGTGACGGAACACCAGGTCAATAAAGCCTTTCAGCATCCCGCGCACCTGGCGGAAATCGAGCGGTGGGCACTCCTGTGAGAGTGGATCGTGCTCGCGGATCAGGGCATCCAGCGCATCGGCGGTCAACGGCCCGGCGATGGGCAGATAAAACTCCATCTCCACCTGCTTGTCCGCTTCGCGAAGCTGGTTCAGAGCGATCCCCTCTTCGTTGAGCGGTGCCTGCAGAATCTGGTTTACCCACCCGGTCAGGACGGGCTCCCAGCGGACGTCATAGCCGCCTTTTTGCAGCATCTCCAGCATCCACTCGGGGTCGACTGGTTGCGTAAAATCGAGTTCCTCAAACAGGCTGTGTAAAAAGGTGCCCGGCGACGCGCCACGCGGGAACTGGTGCGGGGTCAGCGCCGGCTCCGGGGCCACGTCGCCAACGCCTGCGGCATCGACGTCGAGCCGCGGCATCAGATCCTGGGCGACGCTGTGCCCGTGCTGCTGCAGGCCGGAATAGCTGGTCACCCGCCAGTCATCGTACAGCACGCGGGCAATCTGCCGCGCCTGCAGATCCGGGGTTAGCGGCGCCGGCATCTGCCAGCGGGCGGTGTCGGCGACCCCGGCCACCTGCAGCGCAATGTGCTCATTGCACAGGGTTTGCAGACACTGACGCAGGCCCACCGCGTCTTTCGGCTCGCCCTGCTGGATCAGCCGCCCGAGCGCGCTCAGATGGAAATCGCTCTCGCCAGATTTGTCGCCGCGACGGCGAAACAGCGGCGCGACACCTAAGCTGCAATGCCATACGGATCGCGTCAGCGCTACGTACAGCAGGCGTAGGTCTTCCGCCAGCCGTTCGGCTTCGGCAAGCTCTACGCTGTCGTCGGCCTGGCTTAAGTCAAGCACTGCTTCGAAGGTTTTGCGATCGTGATAAAAGGCCTGGTCCTGTACGCGGTAATTGGCGATAAACGGCAGCCACACCAGCGGATACTCCAGCCCTTTCGATTTATGGACGGTGACGATTTTGACCAGATGTTTGTCGCTTTCAAGGCGCATCTGCTGGCTGGAGGCGTTGCTGTTCGGATCGGCGATATGCTGCGCCAGCCAGCGCACCAGAGCATGCTCGCTCTCCAGCTGGGTTCCTGCCTCCTGCAACAGTTCGCTGATGTGCAAAATATCGGTCAGTCGGCGTTCGCCCCCGGCTGTGGCCAGCATGTTTTCGGCGATGTTGCGCCGGGTCATAATGTCACGCAGCATCGCCATTACCCCGCGCTTCTGCCAGCGCTCGCGGTAGCGGGTAAACTCTTCCACCGCCTCATCCCACAGTTCTTCACTGTTATTGAGGGTGTCGATGTCGAGCGCGGTCAGGCCGAGCATCGAGCTTGCCAGCGCGCTGCGCAACGTGCTTTCGCGCTCGGGTGCCAGCACCGCCTGCAGCAGCCAGAGCATCTCCTGCGCTTCCAGGGTTTCAAACACGCTGTCGCGATTGGAGAGATACACCGACGGAATGTGCAGCAGGGTCAGCGCGTCACGCACCAGCCCCGCTTCCAGACGGCTGCGCACCAGCACCGTAATGTCAGACGCCTTCACCGGCTGGGCTTCATCGCCCCGGTAGAGGATTGCGTCGCCGCGTACGCCCGCACTCAGCCAGTCGCGGATTTGCGCCGCGCAGTGCTGGGCCATAAAGGTTTGATAATCTCCGACGCCGCAGCCTTCGCCTTCCATCAGCCAGACGTTCATCGCGGGCTGTGTTTTGCCGTGCAGTTCAAAGCGCAGTCCGGCATTTCTGGCGGCGAATTTGACCGGCTGAAAGGGGATTTCACGGAACATAAAGGCATCGTTCATCTGTGAAAACAGGCTGTTCACGCTCTCGACCATTCCCGGTGCCGAGCGCCAGTTGGTGTCGAGGGTGTAATGGGCCGCAACTTCGCCACGCGCCTTCATGTAGGTAAAGATATCCGCGCCGCGAAACGCATAGATAGCCTGTTTGGGATCGCCAATCAGCAGCAGCGCGGTGTCCGGCTGCTGGCGCCATATACGGCGGAAAATACGGTACTGCTGGGGATCGGTATCCTGAAATTCATCAATCATCGCCACCGGGAAACGGCCCCGGATCGCCGCCGCCAGCGCGTCACCGTTTTCACTGTTCAGGGCGGCATCGAGGCGGCTCAACATATCGTCAAAGCCCAGCTCGCCGCGACGACGTTTTTCACGCGCGACGGCTTCACGGATCTCCGCCAGCGCGCGGGTGATCATCAGATCGTTGAGGGTCAGCGGCTCAGCCAGCAGGGTGTCGATAGCGGAAAACAAAGGATGTTCCGGCACCACGCCACCCGCTTTGGTGCGTTCCGCCAGGAAGGTCTGGGAGAACTTTTCCAGCGCGTCGGGCAGCTGATAGCTGTGCTTCTCCTCCTGCGCCCAGGCGGTAATACGTTCGACATATTTTGCCTGATTACCACGGTTAAACTTGCGCCGATCGATGGCGGAATTTTCGATAACGGCGTCGATTTCGCCCACGCTTTCAGACCACTTTTGTTTCATCCCGGCGATGAGAGCGACGATCTTCTCATGGCGGGAGGCCAGCGTTTCATCCGCCGGTGGTGGCGATTTGATGACGGGAGCTTCCCCCTGCAGATAGCGATCGATGGCCCGGAGCAGCGCTTCCGGGCCTTTCCACTGATTGTGAACCGCTTCGGCAATATCGCGCGGCAGCGGGTAGCAGTGGCGACGCCAGAAGTCCGCACAGGCCTGATAGCGTAAGGCTGACTCGTCTTCAATCAGCTGCTGCTCAAACAGCATCCCGGACTCGAAGGCATTGAGGCTGAGCATGCGCTGGCAGAAACCGTGGATAGTGAACACCGCGGCCTCATCCATCTGCCGTTCGGCCAGCAGCAGCCATGCCGCCGCCTGCTGTTTATCGACGATCTCATCCAGCAGACGGGCATATAAGGGGTTATCGGTGCTTTGCCGTAGACAGGCGATGCGCAGCTCATGAATGTTGGCGCGAATACGCCCGCGCAGCTCTTCTGTTGCGGCTTCGGTGAAGGTCACCACCAGCAGCTCTTCCACGCTCAGAGGGCGGGAAAAGGCTGCGCTGTCGCCCAGTTTGAGCAACAGTCGCAGATAGAGTGCTGCGATGGTAAAGGTTTTTCCGGTTCCCGCTGAGGCCTCTATCAATCGTTCCCCCTGTAACGGTAAACGTAGGGGGTCAAGGGACTCAGCGGTATCGGTCATTCGTTCTTACTCCTGGGCATAGATTGCTGCAATTCACTCACGCTCTTCCAGACGGTCCAGCCTTTCGGTTGGGTATCGGTGGCTTGCTTACTCTGGCTACCGGACACCTGCGACAGGATAGCCATCCCCTGCGGGGCAACCACCGCCTGATGGAAGAAGTCGGCCACTTTCTGCGGCGTGAGCTGTTTGATCTCGGCCACTACTTTATCACGCGAATCGAAGCGCATATTACCCCGATCAAAATCTTTGCTGATCCTTGAGGCCTCTTCACCCAGGGTTTGTGGCGGCTGAGTGACCTGGGTAATGACGGCCTGCTGGATCTGAGCAAATTCTTCAGGTTTTAAGGCTCTCAGCTTCGCTTCTGCCTGCGGGAAGAAGGCCTGGAAACGCTCCCAGAGATAGGCTGGCTGCTTATCGCTGCTTTGCAGCAGGAAGCCCATTCCCCACTGGCGACCAACGTTCATGGAGAAGGCGAACACCGCATAGCCGAGCTGCTCTTCGGTGCGCAACTGGTTGTAGAACCACGGCTGAACGATTTGCCCCAGCACTGCGCTGTACGCCGAGCTGGCATATTCGTCATAGCCCGTTGGGACAAACACCGCCGCCAGCGCAGAATCGGTGCTGCTGCCTGCTTTATCGAAAATGACGTTCTGCTGTTTATCCACCAGCACGTCCTCGTTACGGCACCATTCGTTACCGTTGGCACCCAGCTGGCTGCGGACGTTTTGCGCCAGCGTTTTGGCCTGATCTTCGCTCATGTTACCGACGACCAAAAACTCCGGTCTGGCGTTGGTTTTCAGGGCTGCCCGATACGCCATCACCTCTTGCAGCGTGATGGAAGGCAGCAGCGCCCGGCGCTCTTCGCGCTGGAAGTAAGGAATTTGCGACAGCATCTGCACCGGCATAATGGCCTGGTCGAAGGCTTTACCCTTCTCGGCAGAGTCCATCATCTGGGTATACCAGGATTTCGCCTGCGCCAGCTGATCGTCGGTTGCGGTGTAGCTGAAATACCCATTCAGCAGCGCCTCGAACAGCTGCGGTAAACGCTGAGTGTAGCCGTTGGCATTGAGCATCAGGCCATTGTTGGCATTGGTGGAGAAACTGATCCCACCTACCGCCGCCTGGTTGCTGAGCTGATCCAGCGCGATCCCGGCCAGGTAGTCGTTCAGGGCAAACAGCACCTGATTTTTGGCGCTATCCATCGCCTGTGGATTACGCAGCACCATGCTGACGTTGGCTTTCGGTTCGCTGGCAAAATAGCGGCTCGGGGTGTAAACCACGCGCAGGTTGGACTCATCCACAATCAGCTGCGGCTGCGGATAGTCTTTCACAGGTTTAATCAGCGTGAAGTCTTCCGGAATATAGGGGTTCAGTTCCGGCAGCTTGAGCGCAATCCCGGCGGCTTTCTGCTGCCAGTCGGCGAAGGTGTTTTCGCTGATTTTGTCCACCTGATACTCGGCATTCACAAAGTAGGCGGTTTTGTTATGCGGTTCGTTCGGGCTGATGTACCAGATACGCGCATTCTGCGGCGTCATCATTGCCAGACGAGCTTTTACAGCGTCGGCATCATACCGATCCGCAATGTTAACGGCATCCAAAGTATGCGCGACCGGCACGCGGATCATGGTGTCAGCCAGCCACTCGACATAGTCCATATCGCGGGTGATTGACGGGTAGCGGAAGTCGAGATCCAGCACGTGCGCCAGCTCGTCAAAGTAGCGTTTATCCACGCCTTTTTCACGCAGCAGCGAGAGATAGCTGAAAATGGCCGCGACAACTTCATCCCGGTGAGCCAGCCCTTTGTCGGTTAAGGTGGCGGAGATCGCCAGTACGCCGCTGTTGCCGTTGACAACAGGATCGGAGTCGGCGCGAATGCCTTCCACCAGCCCCTGATTTTGCAGCCAGTCAGAGAGCGTGTCAGGGCTACGGTTGCCGATCAGGTAGTTCACCAGTTCATCGGTTTTACTGCGGAACTGGGCGGTGTTGTTATCAATACGAAACTCGACGCGCAGCACCTTGCGCGGCATCGCAGGAACGTAATGAATGATTAAGCCTTTCTGCGCATCAGTCACCACCGGTACGGTGGTTTCCGGTTTGGCGATATCTTTATTCGGCACCCGGCCGTAGGTCTGGGCTGCAAGCGTTGCCAGCTCAGGCAGCGGTTTGTTGCTGTACACCACGGCCTTCATCAGGTTGGCGGAGTAATACTTGTCGCGGAAGGTATGCAGCGCGTCGAGAACCGGGCTGTCAGGTTTGTCGCTCAGCGTCTCGAGATTACCACCGGAAAAACGCGAGCCAGGGTGCGCCGGGTTAATGGTTTCTGCACTGACCTGGGCCATGCGCATCCCGTCCCGGGTGCGAGCCATGGTCAGCTCGGCGTTAACGGCATTACGTTCGCGATCGGCATATTTTTTATCCAGCAGCGGTGCGGCAATGGCGTCCGCAAGGCGATCGACTGCGCCTTCCAGCGCATCGTTTTCCACTTCCAGATAAAAGGCAGTACGGTACGGCGCGGTGCTGGCGTTATGGCTGCCACCGTGCATTTTTAAAAATTCGGCAAGGCTGTCAGGCTGCGGATACTTCTTTGAGCCCATCAGCGTCATGTGCTCAAGATAGTGCGCAAGGCCAGGATGAGAGTCAGGATCTTCCAGCGAACCGACCGGCACGACCAGCGCCGACAGAGATTTAACGGCCTGTGGATCGGACACCAGCAGCACGATCATCCCGTTATCAAGACGGATCGCCTGATACTCACGGGTATCTTTATCGCTTTTGCGAATCGTTTCCTGAACGGGTTGCCAACCGGTGTTTGCCTGACTGAGGGGTGCCCAAAGGGCGACGAACAAAACCAACGTTTTCAATAAGGTGCTGCCTGACATTCACTACCTCTTCATCATGGACATCATCATTAACACACTTCGTGCCGGGCAAGCCAGCATCTCTTAATGGCGGTACATCAGTCCATGACAAGATGGGCATCATAAATGAATGCCCAAATCTGCGCAATTTTTATACAGACGTCAGGACGATTTAAATCTATACAACGGTAACAGGTAGCGCCGGGCCTCATCGGTGATGGCATCGAAGTATTCTGGCTCAAGGGTTCGCCACAGGCGTTGATACCAGACATCCTCTCCTTCTCCGCGCACCATCATGTTACCTTCGTAGGCCTGCAAAAATTTACTGCGCGCTTTTTGCAGAGTGGCCTCATCCGTTAACATGGCATCATTCGTGGCGTCATAACAGGCTTTAATCCACGCCCCCCCACTTTCTGGCAGCAACAGCAGCGGTTTATTCATCCCCTGCTTAAAGCCTTCGATAAACAGCGAGAGATGCTCCATCGCCTGCACGGCGGGCAGCGCCGGGAAACGCCATTCACCGTCTTTGCGCACGAACAACCGGCTTTCACCTTCACCGCCGCTCGCACAGTAGACAAGGTGTTCCAGCCAAAGTTGCAGACCTTGTGAAACGCTGAGCATCGATGGCCGCCAGCGCAGCAGCCCGTCCGCCTGCACATGCTGCAGCCAACCCGTCAGATTGATACCGTTGCAGTGAAGATCGATCTCCATGCTTTTGCCCGGCTGGCGGCACTCAATCACCCTGCCGGCCAGCGCTTGCATCTCCTGACACTGGGCATCCCAGGCGATTTCACCAAAGGCACCGTAAGGGAGCTGACCCGCCGCACGATAGCGACGGAACAGCACCTGCGCGTCTTCCTCCTCCACCAGCGCATTCAGCAACTGCTGGTTGAGCTGATAGCGGCTTAACCCCTCGAGAGTAAACGGCTCTTCATCCGGGATCTCGCTCTCTTCAGAGCGGAAGTTAACCTGCAGGCGCATCTGGAAAAAAGCGCGCACCGGGTGGGCCCAGAAGCGCTGGAGCTGCTCAAAGGCCAGGGTATCAACCTGCCGCGGCGCCAGGGTCTGGATAAAATCGCTGTGGGCTACCCCTTCTCGCTTCGCCGCCGGGAGCCACTCCCGGGCGTAGCTCTGCTGCTCGTTGTGCTCATAGTTCACGGCATCAAACGGCATCCGGCTGTGACAGCAGGTGATATGCGCTTTCACCCGCCGTTCACTTTCATCACAGTTAAGCGCTTCGTCGCCCGGCAGGTAATGGCTTTGTCCAATATAGTCGACCAGCTCCTGTACCAGCACCGAGGGGAAACGCTCACTGTTATCCTGAATAGAGCGTCCGATATAGCTGATGTACAGTTGCTGCTGGGCGGAGATCAGCGCCTCGAGGAACAGGTAGCGATCATCATCCCGACGGCTACGATCCCCACGCTGCGGTTTTTGACTCATTAAATCAAAGCCCAGCGGTGCCAGCGCACGCGGGTAGACCCCGTCGTTCATGCCCAACAGGCAGACGACCTTAAAGGGAATAGAGCGCATTGGCATCAGGGTGCAGATATTGACCGGCCCGGCCAGGAAGCGCTGGCTGATCCGCTCCTGATCGAGGCGCTGGGTGAGTTCATCCCGCAGCAGCGACAGCGGGATCGCTTCGCCATAATGCGACGAGAGCCCCTCTTCGATAATGGCCTGCCACTGCTGCTCAATGAGCGCCATCGCGGCTTCGGTTTCCTGATCCGGCAGGAAAAAGTCATTCAGCATCTCGCGGCAGACCGGCAGCCAGGCCTCAAGCGGCCGCGTCTGCATTAGCTCCCGTCGCCAGCGGTTAAGCTGCATCAACAGCGAGGCCAGATGCCCCACCAGCTCGGCAATTAACCCGCTGGATTCGTCATACGGCAGGACGGCATTCCATTCGCCCTGACTGCTCTCCATGGCGTAGCCGAGCAGCATGCGCGTCAGGCCAAACTGCCAGGTGTGCTGGCCGGTAACGGGCAGTTCAAACTCCTGCACGTTGTCGTCATCCATCCCCCAGCGCACGCCCGACTCGTTGACCCACTGGCGCAGGTAGCGCAGGGCGTCTTCATCAATATCAAAGCGGGCCGCCAGTACCGGAACATCCAGCAGCGCCAGCACGTCTTCAGGAACAAAGCGGCTGTCCGGCAGGGAAAGCAGGCTGACAAAGGCCTGCAGCGCCGGATGCGACTGGCGCGCACGCCGGTCCGATATCGCAAACGGCAGATAGCGATCGCCGGTGGCGCTGCCGAACACGGCCTGAATATAGGGGCTGTAGCTGTCGATATCGGCCACCATCACCACGATATCGCGCGGCGTGAGCTCAGGATCGTCTTCCAGCATCGCCAGCAGTTTGTCATGCAGCACTTCGACTTCGCGCTGCGGGCTGTGACAAAGGTGCAGCGTCACGCTGCGATCGTCGGGGTCCAGCAGGCGTTTGCTGTCGCTGCGGGCGAACTCCTTCGCATTGATGCCCTCCACCGAGCGCTTCTCAAGATCCAGAATATCCAGCTGCACGTTATGCAACAGGCTGTCCGGGGTGATCTCGGCAAAGGCATCCACATCCCCTTCACCGGAAGCGGTCAGTTCGGAGAGCATGTAAATATAGTCGCGCCCCAGCTTTCCCCACGAGGCCAGCAGTGGGTTAGGTAAGTTTTGCACACCCGCGTCGTCAAAGAGCTGCTCCGCCGTACTGCTGTCTTTAAACAGCGGCACCGTGCGCTCATCAAACAGGCGGCGACGCTGGCGCGTCACAATCCGGGAGAGCCAGCGGGCATCCTGAATATCGCCCCAGTAATGGCGGCAGGGGTTGGTGAACAGAATATGGATATCAATGTGTCTGCCCAGCGCATTCAGCGCCTTCAGGTAGACCGGCGGCAAAGCGGAGATGCCGCAGATAAAGACCCTCGACGGCAACCCGGCGGGCGTCTCGGTTGCTGTGTCCAGCGTGCTGATAAAACGATCGTAGAGATTTGCACGGTGCCACTGGGGCTGGCCCAGCTTTTCGGTGTGTTCGACCAGCGCCTTCCACAGCGGTGCCTGCCAGATTTGAGCCTGGTCGAGGCCATCGATCAGTTCGCCTGCTTCCCAGCGCGTCAGCCATTCCGGGCGATAGACCAGATACTGGTCATAGAGATCCGCCGTCCGCGACGCCAGTTGGAACAGCTTCCGCTTGTCGGTATCGTCGTTAAGGTAGTGGCGCAGCATGGTGAATTCATCCTGCGGCAGCATCTCAGGCAGTAGCGACATCAGCTTCCAGCTCATGCTCTGCTTGTTGAATGCGCTCTGTTTCGGGATCTCCGGCAGCACGCGGACAAACATATCCCAGATAAAGCTGGCGGGCAGCGGGAAGTCGATATTGGCGGCAATACCAAACTTTTGCGAAAGGGACATCTGCAGCCACTGCGCCATACCGGTGCTCTGAACCAGGATCATTTCCGGTTCAAAGGGATCGTCGAGCCTCTGTTGCTCGACAATAAATTCCATCAGCGCTTCCAGCACGTCCAGACGGTTTGAGTGGTAGACCCTTAACATCGCTGCTCCCAACTACTGGCTAACCGGGCAGTGCAGGCGTGTCATCTGACCCCGCCGACCCAGAGGAGAAATAAGTGTGACCGAGATGCTGACACATCCGGCCTGTGTTGTCTGCATTCGGTTCACCTGCCAGCCCGCGGGGAGTTCTGCGGGCGTGAGCTGCGACTGATTCCAGACCTGACGCCAGACCTGGCGGTACTGCTCCAGCGCCACGAACCGGCTGGCTAAAACACGATGATAGCCCGCAAGCGCAGTGACCACGATAACCATTAGCATCATGGCGAGTAACACTTCCACGATGCTAAACCCCTGCTGTTTCGCTACGGTTGCTGACACAGCGCACTCTCCTTAAGCGGGCAAAAGTCACTCCAGCCGTGCGGCAAAAAGACAACACCCTCGGCGCTCACCTCCCCCAGCCGCCACAGCGTGATGCCACCACTGCTGGTGATAAGCACGGCGCGCTGCGCCAGGATACGCAGGCAGGCGCGCCACGGCTGCTGCGGATGCTGCTGGCACGCCGCGTCCGCATCCGTCGGCCAGGGAAGCGTTCTGCCCCACTCCAGCGCCGACTGGGCTGTCGCCTGATGGTAAAGGGCCTCGCTGTCGGCCCTGACAATGCGCATCAGGGCATCAAGCTGCTGGTTGAGTCCGGTCAGCATCAGGCTGCCCAGCATTAATAGCAGGAGCACCAGCGCCAGCGACGACATTCCCTGCTGGCGGCTCATAAGTTAAACCCGGTGACACGATGATGCGCTTCAAGGTTACCGCCACGCGCTCCTTTAAAAGAGGCACCCAACGCGATGCTTAACTCTGGCGCGAACCCCGCCCGCATGATGCGCTGCACCTTAAAATGCACCACGGTGAGCCTGGCGGGATCGGTCACTCTCTCCCATCCCTTGCCGCTGCACTGCGTAGCGCCCCGTAGCGTCTCCAGTGCGCCATCGTTGAGGCGAAACCCCGTCTGTTCCGCAGCGGTTGGGGGCGTCGTCTCCCAGCGGCCATTGCTGTTCTCGTCCCACTGCACAATGATGCATTCGCCGCCCTGAGCAATCTTTAGCGCCTCGCCCTGGCACTCGCCCGCGCAGTAGCCCGCCCGCTGCAGGTGCTTACCGATGCCGGCCATCCGCAGCCAGACCTCCTCTTCACGTTCCTGCTGCTGCGTCTGTAGCAGTATCGCTCGCTGCAAACCGGGTAAAAACCGCGCCGCGCTCATCAGCAGGACGCTGCTTATCGCCATCGCTATCAGGACTTCGGTCAGTGAAAATCCCTGCTGGGTTACTGGCATGCGAATCCTCCCTTGCCGTTGCACATGCGGATGCGCCCCCAGGACGAGACGATAATCAGCCATTCGCCGGCCTGGCTTTGCAGGCGAATTCGCCCCGCCCAGGCGGTATCCCGCAGGCCATAAAACCCCAGCGCGGGCGTAATCTCGGTGATGTGAATATCCGGCCACAGCGGGATGAGCGCAAAGGCGCTGTCGGCCTGACACGTGGGGATATCGGTTTTGAGCAGACACCACTGCTGGCCGTCCTGCTTTAGCGCCACGACGTGATCCCGATTATGTCGCCAGGCGTCGTTGCGCAGCACTACAAGAAAATCCCGCACCTGGCGCGCCGTCTGCCAGAGTTGCTGCTGTTGCTGCCAGCGTCGCCAGCCGTACAGACCCGTCGCGCTGAGCGTAACGATGAGTGCGACGGCGACCAGCATTTCAATGAGCGTAAAGCCCTTTTCCTTTTTCATGACGCCAGTGTGACGGGGCAAGAACAGCAATTCGAGGCGCAGTTCAGAGATTGTCGAGGCGGGTTCAGCACTTTCTTGCGGTTTGCAGCGCGTTGCGTATAAGCCGGAAACAGGCTCGCAAAACCATAATTTGGGCATAAAAAAACCGGCACACAAGGTGCCGGTTATGTCAGGCTTGCGATATCAGATGGCCACAGGGGCTTTGATGCCCGGATGCGGGTCGTAGCCCTCGATGTCGAAGTCTTCAAAGCGGTAGTCGAAAATGGATTCCGGCTTACGCTTAATGACCAGCTTGGGCAGCGCACGCGGCTCGCGGGACAGCTGAAGATGGGTCTGTTCCATATGGTTGCTGTACAGGTGGGTATCCCCGCCGGTCCAGACAAAATCACCCACTTCCAGCTCGCACTGCTGAGCCATCATATGCACCAGCAGTGCATAGCTGGCGATGTTGAACGGTAGGCCGAGGAACACATCGCAGGAGCGCTGGTACAGCTGACAGGAGAGCTTGCCATCCGCCACATAGAACTGGAAAAACGCGTGGCACGGTGCCAGCGCCATTTTGTCCAGCTCGCCCACATTCCAGGCAGAAACGATAATACGGCGCGAGTCCGGATCGTTTTTCAGCTGGTTCACCACGGTGGTGATCTGGTCGATATGGCGGCCATCCGGCGTTGGCCAGGCGCGCCACTGCTTGCCGTAGACCGGGCCCAGATCGCCATTATCGTCTGCCCACTCGTCCCAGATAGAGACGTTGTTCTCACGCAGGTACGCGATGTTGGTATCGCCCTGCAGGAACCAAAGCAGCTCATGAATGATTGAGCGTAAATGGCAGCGCTTGGTTGTCACCAGCGGAAAGCCATCCTGCAGGTTGAAGCGCATCTGGTGGCCAAAAATGGAAGTCGTACCGGTACCGGTGCGGTCATTTTTTGCCGTGCCCTCATCGAGCACTTTTTGCATCAGTTCAAGATACTGTTTCATGATGACTCAGGAGACCTGTTGCTGTGGACGACGGTACGCCCAGACCATCATCGCGATACCCGCGACAATCATCGGAATAGAGAGGATCTGCCCCATGCTGATGTACTGTACCCATTCACCAGTGAATTGCTGATCCGGCTGGCGGAAGAATTCCACGATGATACGGAAGGCACCGTAGCCAATCAGGAACAAGCCAGATACCGAGCCCGTCGGACGCGGTTTGCGGATAAACAGGTTCAGAATGATAAACAGTACCACCCCTTCCAGCGCCATCTCGTACAGCTGTGACATATGACGCGGCAGGGCACCGTAGGTGTCGAACAGCGACTGCCACTCAGGATGTGAAGGTAGCAGAGCAAGATCTTCGGCACGCGACTGCGGGAACAGCATGGTAAACGGCACGCTCGGATCGACGCGGCCCCACAGCTCCCCGTTGATAAAGTTACCCAGACGACCAGCTCCCAGCCCGAACGGGATCAATGGCGCAATAAAATCAGCCACCTGGAAGAAGGTACGTTTGGTGCGTTTCGCGAAGATCATCATCACCAGGATGACGCCAATCAGGCCGCCGTGGAAGGACATGCCGCCATCCCAGACGCGGAACAGATAGAGCGGATCGCTCATGAACACCGGGAAGTTGTAGAACAGCACATAGCCGATGCGCCCACCGAGGAAGACGCCGAGGAAGCCTGCGTACAGCAGGTTTTCTACTTCGTCTTTGGTCCAGCCGCTGCCAGGGCGTTTGGCGCGACGGCCTGCCAGCCACATAGCAAAGACGAACCCGACCAGATACATCAGGCCATACCAGTGAAGCGCTACGGGTCCAATTGAGAAAATGACCGGATCGAATTCCGGAAAATGCAGATAGCCACTGTTCATCTGTCACCACAAGATGTTGATATTCCGCTGAAAGTGGACAGCGGTAGAGACGTGCGCGAGGGGTTGCCTGCGCTCCAAAGTTGCGAATCATAGCACAAGCGGGCGGGGAGGATGCGCCCGAGATGTAAAAGATGTGTATAGAGACGTCGCACGTTTGTATCCCTCAGCCCAGCGCTGAGGGATACCCGTTGTTAACGCCCGCCGCGGATCAAACCGCCCATTCCGCGACGCTCCATAAAGGCCGCCACCTGGTGGCGTACTTCGGTTGCCAGCTGGGCTTCCAGACTGCGGGTCGCCAGCAGCTGCGCCTCTTCTAAATCAATGTGGCGCAGCAGGTACTTCACGCGGGCCACGGAGCGACCGTTCATGGACAGATGATGGAAACCGAGGCCAATCAGGATCGCCACGCACATGGAGTCCCCCGCCATCTCGCCGCACAGGCGCAGGTCGATGCCGTGGGTTTGCGCCTCGCGGGCAATCATCGCCAGCGCCCGCAGCATCGCCGGGTGCAGGCTATCGTAAATGCTCGCCACGCGGGTGTTGTTGCGATCCACCGCCAGCATGTACTGGGTCAGGTCGTTGGTGCCCACCGAGATAAAGTCAACGCGATTGGCCAGCTGTGGCAGCATAAAGACCATCGACGGGACTTCGAGCATCACCCCCAGCCGGGGTTTTGGAATCTCGTAGCCGATCATCTCTTCGACTTCGCGCCCGGCACGTTCGATCAGTCGTCGGGCTTCGTCGATTTCGTCAATGCTGGTCACCATCGGCAACAGAATGCTGAGGTTCCCGGTCGCGGCATTGGCGCGCAGCATGGCGCGCACCTGAATAAGAAAGATCTCCGGCTGATCGAGGGTGATGCGAATGCCGCGCCAGCCCAGACAGGGGTTTTCTTCGCTGATCGGCATGTACGGCAGTTGCTTATCCGCGCCCACGTCCAGGGTACGCAGCGTCACCGGCTTGTCGTTGAACATCTGCAACATGCCCTGATACTGCGCTACCTGCTCCTCTTCCGAGGGGAAGCCGCTCTGCAGCATAAACGGGATTTCGGTGCGGTAAAGACCGATGCCATCGATGCGCCCGCCAAGCTTCTCTTCATGCGCCGGACTGAGACCGGCATTGAGCATCACTTTGATCCGCTCGCCGCTTTTCAGCGCCGCAGGCTGATTAACATCGTCTTCTGCCAGACGGCTCAGCTCGTTCTCTTCGCTGATAAGTCGCTGGTACTCCTGCAGCAGAACCGGCTCAGGATCGACCAGCAGCTCACCGCGATAGCCGTCCACCACCAGCGTGCGGTGGTGCAAGGCCGACGGCTGGATATCCGCCCCCATGACGGTCGGGATCCCCAGCGCGCGCACCATAATGGCGGCGTGCGAGTTGGCCGCACCGTCGCGAACCACAATCCCGGCAAGTCTGTCCTGCGGCAGTTCCGCAAGGGTGGTGGCCGAAAGCTCATCGGCCACCAGCACAAAGCGCGGCGGCCAGGTGTTCGGCCCCTGAATGGTGTCATCGAGATGGAACAGCAGGCGCTGGCCCAGCGTGCGCAGGTCTCCGGCACGCTCTTTAAGATAACCGTCGGTTAAGGTGGCAAACTGCTCAGCGAATTTCTCAATGCTCTTTTTGACTGCCCACTCGGCAACCGACCCGTTATCCACTTCGGTAAACAGCTCTCGACGCAGTCGGGCATCAGAAAGCAGGTGGGAGTAGAGATCGAAAATGGCGGCGGTTTCTTTCTGCGCACCGGCGGCAAAACGTTTGCTGTAGCGGCGAAACTCGTTAGCCGCCTCTTCCAGCGCACCGGTAAGACGCTCGCGTTCAAGCGCAGTATCCAGCGTGGACGCTTCGTAAACCTGTTCCATCAGCGGCAGGGTGGCATCCATCCAACCTTCGGCAATCGCCACGCCGGGCGACGCGGGCAAGGCACGAATACGCGTCTGTCGGTACTGACCAAACAGCGCCGTTAACTGAGACTGGGAGAGGATCGCCGCCATTTGCGTGGCCAGCGTAACGAGGAAAGACTCTTCACTTTCATCGTATTGCCGCAATTCACGCTGCTGGACCACCAGCACGCCAAGCAGCTGGCGGCGCTGGATAATCGGCACGCCAAGGAACGCCCGAAAGCGTTCTTCTCTTACTGCAGGAATATATTTAAAGCTGGGGTGCTTCTGTGCATCGGCAAGGTTGATGGGTTCAGCCAGACGCCCGACCAGGCCCACTACGCCTTCATCAAAGGCGAGCGCAACGGTACGACCGCGCGGTTTTTTCAGTCCGCGCGTCGCCATCAGGTAATAGCATCTGCGGTCATGGTCGGCCAGATAAACCGAACAGACTTCGGTTTCCATTGCAAGGCAGATGTCAGTGACCAGAATATCCAGCGCCTCGTTGAGCCGTGGAGCACTGGCCACCTTCTCGACTATTTCGCGCAGGCGGGTGAGCATAATGTGCGTAGCTTAACCTCTTTTACGTCGCCAGGCAGGTGCGCTCTGTGGTTTAGGAGGGGCCTCCTGAAGCATCATCACAGCACTTGCGAACTCTTTCATCACCCTGCGGTAAACGTCGCGCTTAAACGACACGACCTGACGAACGGGATACCAGTAGCTAACCCAGCGCCAGCCATCGAATTCAGGCGTGCTGCTGGTTTGCATATTGATATCCGCATCGCTGCTCACCAATTGCAGAAGAAACCACTTCTGTTTCTGGCCGATACATACCGGCTTTGTGTCCCAACGCACCAAACGCTTCGGTAACTTGTAACGCAACCAGTTGCGGGTCGAAGCCAGAATGCGGACATCCTTACGGCTTAAGCCAACTTCTTCGAACAGCTCCCGATACATCGCTTGCTCTGCGGACTCTCCCGGGTTAATTCCCCCTTGGGGAAATTGCCAGGAGTGCTGACCATATCGCCGGGCCCACATAACCTGCCCCTGGCGATTACAAATTACGATACCTACGTTCGGGCGGTAGCCATCGTCATCAATCACCGGACTACCTCAAACTAAACCTGATATATGAATGATTGTTTCACACTCCAGTGAGGCGGTAAACCACTCTCTTACGGGCCTGGAGCCGAATAACATTTGAATAACTCACAATTATCATCAGAGTTATAAACAGATGAGCGGTCGGATGCGCAATTTTATTCACTTTTTCTGTGGATAGAGTTGTGAAGAAGTTCGTGATTACCGATGGACAACCTAAACTGCCCCGGATAATGCAGAATTTTCTTATCTTAATAAAATTCTATATTTCATTTAGTTAGCGTTATAAAATTGCAACAAACAACGTATAGTGTGATACAGGTCACTCTTAAGATCTGCGCGTTGATGAAAGATCGAGCAGCGTCGGTTTTATCCACAGATTGTGCCAATAAGTTAGTCACATTTTGTCGAGTTTTTCGATTTTCATCGCACGTCAAGGCTGTAAATGGAAACAGTAGTGGGGGTTATTCCCAGTTATCCCACTTTTCTGTGGATAAGTAGGTGTAAGATCCTGTTTATTGCCAGTGACCAGATTTGAACAACCTGAAGCTCAACCGCTAGCCCGCCACAAAGTTTGACTTAAAAATATAGATAAATCATCAACCTGGCACAAGCAAAAAGAAAAAGTTAAACTCTCTCTGTGCGGTGGAAAACTACCGGTCATTTTTTAACCAACGGATACATTATCATGCTTCCCCTCGTCCCGATGTCCTCACCTCCTGAAACGGAAGCGGCTTTACTGCAGCAGGCACAACGTCTGGCGGGTTACTCGCTGGGAGAACTTGCCGCACTCGCCGGCCTGCCGATCCCGGCGGATCTTAAGCGCGATAAAGGCTGGATAGGCGTGCTGCTGGAACTGTGGCTCGGGGCCAGCGCAGGCAGCAAACCCGAGCAGGACTTTGCCGCCCTGGGCGTGGAGCTGAAAACCATCCCGGTCGACAGCCAGGGCCGACCGCTGGAGACAACGTTTGTCTGCGTAGCGCCGCTCACTGGCAATACGGGGATCACCTGGGAAAGCAGTCATGTGCGGCATAAGCTCAAGCGCGTACTGTGGATGCCGGTCGAAGGTGATCGTGCGATCCCGCTGGCGGCGAGGCGCGTCGGTGCACCGTTAATCTGGAGCCCGAATGAGGAAGAGGATCGTCAGCTGCGGCTGGACTGGGAAGAGTTGATGGACATGATTGTGCTCGGTCAGGTTGAGCGCATCACGGCCCGCCACGGTGAAGTGCTGCAGCTTCGGCCAAAGGCGGCAAACAGCAAAGCCCTCACCGAGGCAATTGGCGCACGCGGCGAGTCGATTTTAACCCTTCCGCGCGGTTTTTATTTGAAAAAGAACTTCACGGGTGCCCTGTTAGCACGTCACTTTTTGCTGAATACCTGATTTTTGGCGCGATTTGTGATGTTTTTAACAGAATCGTCGGCTTTTTAAGATTTTCCCTCTTTCGGGAAACCCGCTCAGCAGTTATTACTACACTAAGATCTAACACGAACCAGGTGAGGTGATAAAAATGAAAAAATGGGCAGTGATAATCTCGGCTGTTGGTTTAGCGTTTGCCGTTTCTGGTTGTAGTAGCGATTATGTTATGGCGACCAAAGATGGTCGCATGATCCTGACCGACGGCAAACCCCAAGTCGACGATGATACCGGTCTGGTCAGCTACCGCGATCAGCAAGGTAATAATATGCAGATCAACCGCGATGATGTGTCGCAAATTATCGAACGATAATGCGTAAGGTCAGCGGCTGGCTGGCCTTTTGATTTTTCTCTTCCCCTTTTGCTTCCCCTCTGCCATGTTTATATCCCGCTGTCGGGAGGTTCCTGACGCCGTTAACATGTCCAATAAGGAAGCCGGCTATGCATTATCACCGTATCCCCCATAGTTCTCTTGAGATAAGCCAGCTGGGGTTGGGCACGATGACATTCGGTGAACAAAATAGCGAAGCCGATGCCCATGAACAACTCGATTACGCCGTCAGCCAGGGCATCAACCTGATCGACGTCGCTGAAATGTACCCCGTGCCGCCGCGCCCGGAGACCCAGGGATTAACCGAGACCTACGTCGGCAACTGGCTGGCGAAACGCGGCAACCGCGAAAAGCTGATTGTTGCCTCTAAGGTCAGCGGCCCTTCCCGCCTTAATGACACCGGTATCCGCCCGAATCAGATCCTCGATCGCAAGAACATCCGTGCAGCGCTGGATGACAGCCTGAAGCGCCTGCAGACCGATTATCTCGACCTCTATCAGGTGCACTGGCCGCAGCGTCCAACCAACTGCTTTGGCAAGCTGGGCTACAGCTGGAGCGACGGCGCGCCGGTGGTGACGCTGCTGGAAACCCTGGAAGCGCTGACCGAATGCCAGCGCGCCGGGAAGATTCGCTACATTGGCGTCTCTAACGAAACGGCCTTTGGGGTGATGCGCTATCTGCATCTGGCGGATAAGCACGACCTGCCGCGCATCGTGACCATCCAGAATCCTTACAGCCTGCTGAACCGCAGCTATGAGGTGGCGCTGTCGGAAGTTACGCAGTATGAAGGCGTTGAGTTGCTGGCGTACTCCTGCCTGGGCTTTGGCACGCTGACCGGTAAGTACCTCAACGGCGCACAGCCTGCAGGGGCGCGTAATACGCTATTCAGCCGCTTCACCCGCTACAGCGGTGAGCAGACGCAGAAAGCGGTGGCGGCCTATGTGGATATCGCCAAACGCCACGGGCTCGATCCAGCGCAGATGGCGCTGGCCTTTGTCCGTCGTCAGCCGTTTGTGGCCAGCACCCTGCTGGGCGCAACCACTCTGGAACAGCTGAAAACCAACGTGGAAAGCCTGCATCTGACGCTAAGCGAAGAGGTGTTAGCGGAGATTGAAGCGGTGCATCAGGTGTATACCTATCCAGCTCCCTGATAAAAGCAAAAAGGCAACGTCAGTTGCCTTTTTTACTGTTTGCGCCCTCTCCCGTGGGAGAGGGTTAGGGTGAGGGCATCAAGCCGCACATGACGTTTACCGACGTCGCTGCCATAGCCACAGCGCCGCGATCGCCAGCGCAAACAGCCCACCGAATCCGACGCCAATGCCCACTACCGGCACACCCACTTTCACGGCCAGCGAGTAAACGCCCAGCATCAGCAGCATGGCGGCGTTCTCACCCAGGTTTTGCACCGCAATGGCATTGCCTGCCCCGACGGTATGCTTGCCGCGCTCCTGCAGCAGAGCGTTAAGCGGTACCACGAAGAACCCGCCGAGGATCCCCATCAGGAACAGCAGCGCATACGCCGGTAACAGCGCGTGCTGCAACGAGAACAGCAGCACCACCACGCCAATCAGCACCCCGGCTGGCATGCAGCGGGCGACCGTTTGCAGCGTCACCAGCTTTGCCGCCGCACCCGCACCGACGACGATCCCCACCGCTACCATCGCATTAAGATAGGTTGGCGTGGCGTTGTCCGTGATCCCCAGCACCGTCGGCACCCACAGCACCAGCAGGAAGCGCAGCGTGACCCCCGCCCCCCAGAACATGCTGGTGCCAATCAGTGAGAAGCGGGTTTCGCCGTTATGCCACAGCACCCGGCAGGCGTTGAAGAAGCTGGCGGTCATGGGGGTGAAGCGCCAGGACTGACCCGGACGTGCCGCCGGCAGCTTAGGAATAAACAGGTTCGCCACCACTGCCCCGGCATAAACCACGGCGCACACGCCCAGCGCGGCCAGCACATGCCAGTCAGCCAGGATGCCGCCAGCCATCGAGCCCAGCAGGATCGCCGCAATGGTCGACGACTCCATCAGACCGTTAGCTTTAACCAGCTTATCGCCAGTAGTGAGTTCCCCCAGGATGCCATACTTGGCAGGTGAATAGGCCGCAGCCCCGATCCCCACCAGCGTGTAGCCGATAAACGGGTTCACCCCGACGCAGATACTGGCTGCCCCCAGCAGCTTCAGGCTGTTGGCGAACATCATCACCCGGCCTTTGGCAAAGCTGTCCGCCACCTGGCCGACAAAGGGGGCGAAGACGATATAAGCCCCAACAAACACCATCTGCAGGATCGGCTGGCTCCAGTCCGGGTACAACTGCGACTTCAGCAGCGCCAGGGTGGCAAACAGCAGCGCGTTATCGCCAAAGGCCGAAAGGAACTGCGCGGCGGTAACCGCCATCATCCCCTTCGACCAGATGGAGGTGTTAGTGGGTGCTGACTCACTCATGATGCGACTCCGCCTGTTCAACCATGCCTTTCAGGGTGACAAAATCCGGTTTGCCGCTGCCCAGCAGCGGAAGTTGCTTCAGATAGCGAATATCGCGCGGTACGGCCAGCTCCGGGATACCGTGCTCGCGCGCCCGCTGGAGCAGCTGCTCGCGCGTAAGCTCGCTGTCGGTGGTAAACAGCACCAGCGCCTCGCCTTTACTGGCATCGGCTTTTATCGCTGTCGCGTGCATTTTGTCAGCCGATACCGACAGCGCCAGCTGCTCGACCATCTCCAGCGACACCATCTCGCCCGCGATTTTGGCAAAGCGTTTAGCCCGGCCCTGGATCTGCACGTAGCCCTGATCGTCGAAGCGCACGATATCGCCGGTGTCATACCAGCCGGTTTCCACCTCTCCCTGGGCGTTTTCCGCCGTTGGCGCTTCCAGCACCCCGGGGTTTTCCACCCGCAGATAGCCGTTCATCACGTTCGGGCCTTTCAGCTGCAGGCGACCGCCCTCTTCAATACCCGGCACTTCCAGCAGCCGCGCGTCCATTCCCGGTAAAATACGCCCGACCGTGCCGGGCTTCGCCGCCATCGGCACGTTAATAGAGACCACCGGCGCGCACTCGGTCACGCCGTAGCCTTCCAGAATGCGCAGGCCAAACTTGTCCTGCCAAAGCTGACGGGTGCTCTCCTGCAGTTTTTCCGCTCCGGCCACCACGTAGCGCACACGGTGGAAGTCATACGCATTGGCAAAGCGCGCATAATGGCCCAGGAAGGTGGAGGTGCCAAAAATCACCGTACAGTTACGGTCATAGGTCAGCTCCGGCACAATGCGGTAGTGCAGCGGGCTGGGATAGAGAAACACTTCCGCACCGGTCAGCAGTGGAGTGAGAAGCCCCACCGTCAGGCCGAAGGAGTGGAACAGCGGCAGCGCCGACATAAAGCGATCGTCGGCGGTAAAGTCGGCGATGGTTTTAATCTGTTCGACGTTAGCCAGCAGGCTTTTGTGGCTGTGCACGACCCCCTTCGGGTTCCCTTCGGAGCCGGAGGTAAAGAGGATAATGGCCGCATCTTCCGGCTGCTGTTTTACCTGCGCCAGGTGCGGGGCCAGAAGGTGGGCAAAGATCCACAGCTTGTCACCGGTGGTGACCTCGGCTTTGAGATCTTCCAGGAACACCCAGCGTACCTGGGTCAGCTGTTCCGGCAGGTGCCAGAGCTTGCCTTTATCGAGGAACGTGCGTGAGGTAAAGACCGTGTTGATCTGCGCGGCAGTAATGGCGCTGCTCAGCCCTTTTACCCCGGCGGTGTAGTTCAGCATCGCCGGGATGCGCCCGCGTGAAACGGCGCCAAAAATCACCGCCGCGCTGATGCCCGCAGTGGGCAGCATCAGGCCAATCTTTTCGCCCTGCTGGCTGTATTTTTCAAGAATACGCCCGACAAACAAGGTCTTGGTCAGCAGCTTGCGGTAGGTGTCGGGAGCGAAGTTAATGTCGTCGATGCAGTGTTTCTTTGCACCAAAGCGGGACATCGCCGTCAGCAACGACTCGTACAGCGTTTCGCGTGGGCGCACCGCCATTCGGGCTTCCATCATAATCTGATGCAACATTTCACCGGCGATTTTACGCCGATCGCGGGCGCGGGGCGCTTCGGGCATCGGCAACGACGTTGGCGGCAGCAGATGCAGGGTAATGCGCGGAAACAGGCGCTGTTTCACTCGCCCTTTCAGGCGGCTGAAGTGGGTCAACTCGGCCCCTTCGATGCGCAGCGGCACCACCGTAGCGCCAGATTTCGCCGCCACAAAACCCGCTCCGTCATAAATTTTCATCAGCGAGCCGGTTACCGAAATCCGCCCTTCGGGGAAGATCACTACCGGACGCCCCTGCTCGATCAGGCGCACCAGATGTTTGATCATCATTGGCCTGGTGGGATCGAGCGGAACAAAATCAATCAACTTCGTTAACCAACGCATGTACCACTGCTGGCTGACGGAGGTATAGACCGCAAACACCGGGCGCACGGGCAAAAATAGCGCCAGCAGGATGCCATCAATAAACGAAACGTGGTTGGGGGTAATAAGAACGCGATCGGCGTGTAATGACCGGGTGTCGCCAGTCAGACGCACACGAAAGAGAATACGGAACAGCGTGCGGAAGAACCCAAATAGCATTTCAACTCCCTGTGCCAGTCAATTTATCGGGTTGCGGAAAATTGTGGCAGATTACACGAGAAGTGTAGCAGGGGCGACAGCTGTGTTCAGACAAAAAAAAACCTGCGCATCTGCGCAGGTTGGTGCAAGTGATGAGTACGCAGTACGTACTAAGAATTCTCACCAATCAATACCTCTGGGATCTTGATTGTGGCGTTTGCCCCCTCACTTCTCCAGCGGGAAAAAGCAACAGCCTGAGGCAAAGTGTAACTAATGATTCCGATTAACATTCTTCTGTTACGCTTCGCTGTGTAACGATTACACGCTTTCCTATGGGGTGCATCACGTTTGTGAATTGCCCCTCGGCCGCAAGCTTGAATACACCTCGCTTTTCCGCAACACTAGTTGGTGTGTAAACGCTTACCCCAAAGAGAAGGTATCGAATGGCGACAATTAAGGATGTGGCCCGGCTGGCTGGTGTTTCTGTCGCCACTGTTTCGCGTGTCATCAATGACTCACCGAAGGCCAGCGAGACATCCCGCAAGGCGGTGCTCACCGCCATGGAATCGCTCAACTATCATCCCAATGCCAACGCCCGCGCCCTCGCTCAACAGTCCACCGACACCGTCGGGTTAGTGGTCGGGGATGTCTCGGATCCGTTTTTCGGCGCAATGGTCAAAGCCGTAGAGCAGGTCGCCTATCAGACCGGCAATTTTCTGCTGATCGGCAACGGCTATCACAACGAACAGAAAGAGCGTCAGGCCATTGAGCAGTTGATTCGCCACCGCTGTGCGGCGCTGGTGGTGCATGCTAAAAAGCTGACGGATGAAGAGCTGGTGCATCTGATGAAGCAGATCCCCGGCATGGTGATTATCAACCGCATAATCCCCGGCTACGAACAGCGCTGCGTGGCGCTTGATGACCGCTACGGTGCCTGGCTCGCCACCCGCCATCTGATCCAGCAGGGGCATACCCGCATCGGCTATCTGTGCTCGAATCACCCCATTTCCGACGCCGACGATCGCCTGCAGGGCTACTATGATGCCCTGCGCGAAAACGGCCTGCCCTGTAATGACCGACTGGTGACCTACGGTGAACCCGATGAGAGCGGCGGCGAACAGGCCATGACGGAACTGCTGGGACGCGGACGTAACTTTAGCGCCGTCGCCTGTTACAACGACTCGATGGCGGCCGGGGCGATGGGGGTGTTGAACGACAATGGCATTGATATTCCGGGTGAGATTTCGCTGATTGGCTTCGATGACATTCTGATTTCTCGCTATGTGCGTCCACGCCTGACGACCGTGCGTTACCCGATTGTCACTATGGCAACTCAGGCCGCCGAGTTAGCGCTGTCACTGGCCGATAAGCGCCTGCCGCCGGACGTGACGCATATCTTCAGCCCGACGCTGGTGCGCCGTCACTCGGTCACGCCACCGGCGGAATCCGCCAGCGAATAGCGGTAAAGATGGACTGTTTTGTTCGGGTACTCCAGCGCATCGCCGATGTAGTGCCAGCCGTAACCTTCATAAAAATTGCGACAGGCCGACCAGAGATGCAGGTCGCGATGCCCGGCCTCGGCGGCATACGCCTGCACGTGTCGCTGCAGCTGCCCTGCCAGCCCTTTTCCACGCGCCTGTTCATCCACGTACAGCGCCGCCAGCCACGGGAAGAGATCCTGGCGGGTGATCAGATCGCAGCGCCAGAGTCCCACCGTGCCGAGCAGGCGCTCGCCCTCGGTGGCGATAAAGGTCAGCGGCAGCGCACCCGGGGTCTGACTGTGGGCCACTACGCTTGCAAAAAACTCACGCGGCAGTCCGTCACCAAACGCCTGCCACTGCCAGTCGATGACCTGTTCAGCGTGTTGGGGCGCCCTGTATAGCGGTTGAATATTCACACCAGTTTGCCCTGGAAAATAGGTACGGATTCAAACAGGTAGCCGTCAAAATCCGGGGCATCTTCGTCAGACAGCTCCAGCAGGCTCTTTTTCACGTTTTCCAGATGTTGCCACATCGCCTGCCAGGCCCCCATCACGTCGCGACGGCGCAGCGCAGCCAGAATGGTCTGCCTGTCGCCCAACCACTTCAGGCGATACGCCCGGCTGGCAATATGCACGTTAAACTGTTGCCACAGCGGGCTGCTGTCCATGTGGTGCCAGACGCTTTCGACGGTCGCCAGCAGCATCTGATTCTGCGTGGCCCCCGCCAGCACCAGGTGGAACATCTTGTTGTTGTCCTGGCTGTTGTCGTTGGCGGCGATGGCGCGCTGCTCCTGCTCGATGATGCGACGCAGATTGTCGATATCCGCGCGGGTCGCCATTTTGGCGGCAAAGGCGGCAATATTGCTTTCGAGCAGCTGGCGCGCCTGCAGGATTTCAAACGGGCCGACGTCGCTTTTTAACAGGCGCTCTTCCTCGTTCTCGTGCTCCTCGGGGATACGCATGACGTATACGCCGGAACCCTGGCGGATGTCCACGGTACCCTGCAGTTCGAGCATCAACAGCGCTTCACGCACGATGGTGCGGCTGACGCCGTAGGTTTCCGCCATATTGCGTTCCGGCGGCAGGCGTGAGCCCACGGGATAGTGCCCCTGGATGATTTGGTCGCGAAGATCCTCGCCTATCTCCTGGTACTGTTTCTTTTCCGCCGGGACGACTGCCTTATCCACGTTATCACCTGTGCTGTGAGTTAATGCGCAGGCCGGGCATCCTCCCGGCCAGTGTGGGCGCTATGTTACCAGAACCGCCGCAATCTTCGCCTACTTCCATTCGTCATCGACGTTCAGGGTCAGCATGCGCTCATCGCGCAACTGGCGGAACCAGCTGGCCGATTTTTTGGCCCGCCGGGCGCGGTTGTTATCAAGGTCGATTTCAATCAGGCCGTAGCGGTTTTTAAAGGCATTCATCGGCGAGACGTTATCGGTAAAGGCCCATAGCATATAGCCGTGGCAGTTGGCCCCCTCCTCACGCGCCAGCAGCGTATAAAACAGATGCTCGCTGATAAAGTTGATGCGGTAGTCGTCGGCAATTACCCCGTCGCTATTGCGGTACTGCGCTTCGTTTTCGACCCCCATTCCGCTTTCGGCCACAAACCAGTCGATGTTGCGATAGTCGTTTTTAATCCGCATCGCCATGTCGTAAATAATGCGCGGGGCAATCTCCCAGCCGCGCGACGGATTCATCCGCCTGCCCGGCAGCTCAAACGGCTCATAGTAGTACGCCGGGTGGAACGGCGTCTCAGGATGCCAGGCGCGGGACGGGGCTTTAACCCGGTGCGGGTAATAGAGGTTAATCCCCAGCTCGTCGACGGTGTTATCGGCGATCAGCGCCAGCTCATCGTCGTTGTAGTCCCACTGCACCTGATGTTTATCCAGCAGGGTAAACAGTTCCTGCGGGTAGCGCCCGTGCACCAGCGGATCGAGGAACACCCGGTTGTAGAACAGATCGTAGATCTCCGCTGCCTTTACATCGTGAGCGGCGCGGGAACGGGGATACGTGACTTCCGGGTTAAGGATGCAGCCCACGCTGCCTGCGTAGCCTTTGTCGCGGAACAGCTTCACTACCTTCGCCGTCGCCAGCACCTTATGGTGATTCCACTGCATCCAGGTACCGGTGTTCTGCTCGTACGGCCAGCGCAGCGCATCCAAATAAACCCGGGTCTGCACCACAATCGGCTCGTTAAAGGTAAACCAGCGCTTCACCAGGTGATGATAGCGGGCAAAGACCTGTTCGGCGTAGCGGGTGAACAGCTCGACCACGTGCTTCGACGCCCAGCCACCGTAGGTGTCCAGCAGCGTGCCCGGCAGCTCGTAGTGCTCAAGGCAGATCATCGGCTCAATGCCCTGACGCTGCATCTCGGCGAACAGGGCGTCGTAATAGGCGGCGTACTCCTCATCCACCGTCGCGGTTTCATAGTCGGTGAGAAAACGCGACCAGTTGATCGAGGTGCGATAGTGGGTCAGCCCGGCCTGCTTCATCAGGGCCACGTCTTCACGAAAACGGTTGATGAAATCGGTGGCCACCGCCGGGCCATAGCCGTTATGCCAGACCTGACGATCGTTTTTGTACCACTGGTCGATCCATGAATCCTGTCCTGCTTTCTTGCCGCTCCAGCCCTCGGTTTGCCAGGCGGAGGCGGCTGCCCCGAGGATGAAATCCTCAGGGATGGTTATCTGTTTTATGCTCATACGTTATTCGTCGCCTGTTGGTTTTGCGCCTGCAGTGCTGCCTGCTCGGCACGGCGTGAAGCGATCTTCACAAACGGCAGATAGATAAGGACGGCGGTGATGATGCAGATACCCTGCGTGACCACCGCGCCCATTGAGCCCGCGGTAGAGAGCCAGGCGTTAATCAGCGGCGGCGTGGTCCAGGGCACCATCACCACCGCCTTCCCGGCAAAGCCGGTAACGGTGGCGAAGTAGCCGATAGAGCCGGTGACCAGCGGGGTGATGATGAACGGGATCGCCAGAATCGGGTTGAGCATGATTGGCATACCGAAAATCACCGGTTCGTTGATGTTAAATATACCAGGGCCGATGGAGAGCTTGGCGATCTCCTTCATCTCTTTACGCCTGGTGCCAATCATTACCGCAATCAGCAGGCCGATGGTTAAGCCCGAGCCGCCGATGCTCATGTACACATCCCAGAACGGCATGGTGATGATGTTCGGGATCTCTTTGCCCTGCTCAAAAGCGCTCATGTTGACGGTGATGGCCCCCAGCAGCAGCGGCTCGCGGATCGGTTTGATCATCTGGTTGCCATGAATGCCGATCACCCAGAACAGCTGGGCAACAAACATCAGCAGCAGGATGCCCGGCAGGCTTTGCACCACGCGCTCCAGCGGCTGTTGCACGACCTGGTATACCGCATCGTACAGATACATGCCGGTTGCCTGGTGGAAGACAAAACCAAAGGTGGCGATGGCGGTGGTGGTAATAATGGCCGGGATCAGCGCCGAGAACGAGGCCGCCACGTTTGGCGGTACGGTGTCAGGCATTCTGATTTTCAGGCCCGGACGCCCCTCGAGCCAGCAGTAAATTTCCACCGACAGGATGGCGATAAACATCCCGAGGAACAGGCTGCGGGTGTCGGAGAACTGGCGCATCAGCACATCTTTAACCATGTGCATTTCACCATCGACCATCATCTCGACGGTGGTTGGCGTGACGCAGATAAAACAGATCACCGCCAGCAGGCCGGGGAACAGCGACTTGATGCCGTTAATGCGCCCCAGCTCAATGCCGATCAAGAACACCGCGCCGATATTAAGGAAGTTCAGCGTGGCGTAGTTGAGCGCACTGGTGATCGGCTTTAAGGTGGCCAGAAACGAGAGCGATTCAAAGCTGGCTAAGCCGTTTTTCGGATCCAGCACCATGTTGGAGATCAGCACCGAGAACGCGCCCACGATGATGACCGGCATTAAGGTGATGAAGGCAGATTTTATCGCCATGATATAGCGATAACTGTTGAACGTAGTGGCGAAACTGCCCAGCGAATTGATCAGTTTTTCCTGTAATGCCATCGGGTAATACCTCAGTAAAAGGGCTTTTTATTGGGATAAGGTGGACAGCCTGCTTCTATTGGCATACCAAAAATAGCTTCTGATGATAATTTGTTCTGTGATTAAGCTCTCAACGCGGAAAGAGGTATTCCAGAGTGTGATTTACCGCCACTTTGGTATGCCACTTTCACCCACAACGATCGCCGTAGCCAAAAAGCGTGATCCTGATGGGGGTTTTGCCCTTCCCGCCCGGCTTATGCGCCAGACCGTCTGTGATAAACTGCCGGGCATAACGGGGAAGCAGGAATAATCAATGGCAACAATGCTGGATGTCTCACTGCGCGCGGGCGTGTCGAAAGCCACGGTGTCGCGCGTACTGAACGGCACGGGTCAGGTCAAAGAGAGTACGCGTCAGCAGGTCTTTCGCGCGATGGAAGAGCTGGGCTATCGCCCTAATTTCCTGGCGCGCTCGCTGGCGAACCGCACCAGCAACAGCATTGGGCTGGTGGTGTCGACCTTCAACGGTTTTTACTTTGGCCGCCTGCTGCAGCAGGCTTCTCGCCAGACCGAATCACACGGTAAGCAGCTGATTGTCACCGACGGGCACGATACCCCGGAGCGGGAAGAAGAAGCCGTGCAGATTCTGGCCGATCGCCAGTGCGACGCCATTGTGCTGTATACCCGCTTTATGAGCGAAAAGGCGATCATGAAGCTTATCAACAGCGTCTCGATGCCGCTGGTGGTGATCAACCGCGACGTCAGCCAGGCGCGAGAGCGCTGCGTGTTCTTCGAGCAGCAGGACGCCGCCTTTAAAGCGGTGGAGTACCTGATTAGCCAGGGCCATCGGGAGATCGCCTGCATGACCGTCCCCATCCACACCCCGACCGGCAAGGCGCGCCTGATGGGCTACCGCCAGGCGCTGGAAAAACATGCCATTGCCTGGGATGAGAGCCGGGTGAAGTATGGCGATGCGGGCATGACCCGAGGGTATGAGCTGTGTCAGGAGCTGCTTAACGAAAAGGTGTCGTTCAGTGCGCTGTTTGCCTGCAACGATGATATGGCGCTGGGGGCCTCAAAGGCGCTGCACCAGGCCGGGCTGCACATTCCGCAGGACGTGTCGCTGTTTGGTTTTGACGATGCGCCGTGCGCGAAGTGGCTGGAGCCTGCTCTGTCGACGGTCTATCTGCCGATCGACAATATGATCACTACCGCTATCGATCAGGCGATTCGGCTGGCGAGCAGTCAGCCGATCGAGGCGATCCCGCCCTTCACCGGCACGCTGGTATTACGCGATTCGGTGGCGACGGGACCCTGGTTTTCTCAGAACAGTTCGAGGGCGAGCAGTTCCTGAATGGTCTGGCGACGGCGAATCAGACGCGCCGCGCCGTTATCGAACAGCACTTCCGGCAGCAGCGGTCGGCTGTTGTAGTTCGAGGACATGGACGCCCCGTACGCGCCGGTATCGTGCAGCACCAGATAATCCCCCGGCGCAACCGCTGGCAGGGCGCGGGTTTCCACTTTTCCGCCTTCCTGCTGGGTAAAGACATCCCCGGATTCGCACAGCGGACCCGCCACTACGGTTTCTACGCGCGGTGCCTGGGTTAAATCACGACCGTCGGCGGCCAGCGCCGAAATGTGGTGATAGCTGCCGTACATTGACGGGCGCATCAGATCGTTAAAGCCCGCGTCGATCAGCACGAAGTGACGGCTGCCCATCGCCTTCACGCTGCGCACCTGTGACACCAGCACGCCCGATTCAGCCACCAGGAAACGACCCGGCTCGATCTCCAGTTTCACCGCATGACCCAGGTGGGCGGCGATTTTGTCGCGCGCGCCGTTCCACAGGCCATAGTAGTGATCGGTGTCGATCGCCTCTTCCCCTTCGCGATACGGGATCGATAAGCCACCGCCTGCGGAGATCGCCTCCAGATCCTGGCCAAACTCAATCACCTGGCGCACCATCGCACCGCATACCTGCTCAAGATGGCCGTAATCCACGCCGGAGCCGATATGCATGTGAATGCCCACCAGCGTCAGGTTATAGCGTTGCAGCACCTCCAGCGCCGCCGGCAGGTCGCTGTACCAGATCCCGTGCTTGCTGTTTTCGCCGCCAGTATTGGTTTTTTGACTGTGGCCGTGACCAAAGCCTGGGTTAACGCGCAGCCAGACGCGATGGCCCGGTGACACCTGACCCAGCTGCTCGAGCATATCCACCGAACCGGCATTCACCGGGATCTGCAGTTCATGGACCCGGGCCAGCGTCGCGCTGTCGATCAGATCGGCGGTAAAGACAATTGCATCGCCGTCGATCTTTGGATCGTATCCGGCGGCCAGCGCGCGCTCGATTTCACCCAGCGACACGGAATCCACCTTCACGCCCTGCTCGCGCATCAGGCGCAGAATGTGGATGTTAGAGCAGGCTTTCTGGGCAAAACGCACTACGTCGAACTGATGCAGGGCCGCAATTTTCTCGCGGATAATCTGTGCGTCGTACACCCACACCGGGCAGCCAAACTCAGCAGGCAGGCGCAGCAGATTGTCGGCATTCAGGTCGGTGTCGGTATTGTTCAGCGGGCGTGGCATGGTGCTCTCCGGGAGGCTATTTTTTTATGATTACGCCACAGTGCGAAGGGAATAAAAAATATCGTTTTATCGCCAGTCTATGCAAAAATGATATGGATTACGCTCAGACAGGTTGCGACTATGCCCGCTGTAAACTTACGCCACATTGAGATTTTCCACGCCGTGATGACCGCCGGTAATCTGACCGAAGCCGCACGCCTGCTGCACACTTCGCAGCCAACGGTAAGCCGCGAGCTGGCGCGCTTTGAAAAGGTTATCGGGTTGACCCTGTTTGAGCGCACGCGCGGACGCCTGCATCCCACGGTTCAGGGGCTGCGGCTGTTCGAAGAGGTACAGCGATCCTGGTACGGGCTGGACCGCATCGTCAGCGCCGCCGACAGCCTGCGCGAGTTTCGCCAGGGCGAGCTGTCCGTCGTCTGCCTGCCGGTCTTTTCCCAGTCGTTTTTACCCGCCCTGTTGCAGCCGTTTCTGGCCCGCTATCCGGACGTGAACCTGACGATTGTGCCCCAGGAGTCGCCCCTGCTGGAGGAGTGGCTCTCGGCCCAGCGCCATGATTTAGGCCTGACCGAAACCCTCGCGACCCCGGCGGGTACCACACGTCACGAGCTGCTGTCGCTGGATGAAGTCTGTGTTTTACCCGCCGGGCATAAGCTTGCGGAAAAAGCGGTGCTGACCCCGGCGGATTTTCACGGCGAGAACTACATCAGCCTGTCGCGCACCGACAGCTACCGGCAGCTGCTGGACTCGCTGTTTGCCGAGCATCAGATTAAACGACGGATGGTGGTGGAGACCCATAGCGCGGCGTCCATCTGCGCGATGGTGCGGGCCGGGGTGGGGATTTCGGTGGTGAATCCGCTGACGGCGCTGGATTATGCCGACAGCGGGATCGTTGCCCGCCGGTTCAGTATTTCGGTGCCGTTCACGGTCAGCCTGATCCGCCCCCTGCACCGCCCGGCCTCGGCGCTGGTCGACACCTTTAGCCAGCATCTGCAAGCGGGTCTTGGTGCCTTTACCCGCCCGCTGGAACAGCTGTTAGCGTGAGAGCATAAACTCCACCGCATCGGCGGCGTGGATCGCGGCCGTATCAAACACCGGGATCGGGCTTTCCACCGCCGGGACCAGCAGGCCAATTTCTGTGCAGCCGAAGATCACCCCTTCTGCTCCTTGATCCGCGAGCTGCTGGATCACCTCGAGGTAATAACGGCGCGAGGCGTCGCTGAAGGTGCCGAGGCACAGCTCGTCGAAGATAACCTGATTGATGCGCGCCCGGTCGGCTTCGTCTGGTATCAGGGTTTCAATGGCAAACTGCGACGTCAACCGCCCGCGGTAGAAATCCTGCTCCATGGTGTAGCGGGTACCCAGCAGCGCTACGCGAGTCATGCCGGTGGCGGTAATGGCCCGGCCGGTAGCATCCGCGATATGCAGGAACGGCAGCGAACAGCGCGACTCAATCTGTTCCGCCACTTTGTGCATGGTGTTGGTACAGAGCAAAATACCCTCCGCCCCTGCCCCCTGTAACCCCAGCGCGGCACTGGCGAGGATCTCCCCGGCTTTATCCCAGTCACCGCTGGACTGGCAGGCTTCAATCTCGTGAAAATCGACGCTGTGTAGAATCAGGCTTGCCGAATGCAGCCCGCCCAGACGTTGTTTTATCCCTTCGTTAATCAGACGATAATAAGGAATGGTGGATTCCCAGCTCATTCCTCCCAGCAGGCCGATCGTTTTCATCTCTTTCTCCGTTGCGGTTTTCCCCAGTGAAGCAAACTTGTGATCGAGTTTCCAGTTCTCTGTTTCCACATTTCCTTTTACCCGCGTCTGGGATAAATTAAATGAAACATCGTTTCACTATAAAAAGGACACAGGCATGTTTATTTTCCACAAAGAGACCTCTCTGGAAGATCTCGGCAATGGCGTTTCACGTCGAATTCTGGCGCATGACGGCAAAATGATGGCGGTAGAAGTCAATTTTGAACAAGGCGCAGTAGGCCCGATGCATAACCACCCGCACGAGCAGCTGACCTATGTTTTATCCGGCGAATTCGAATTCACCATCGGTGAAGAGAAGCACGTTGTCACCGCTGGCGATACGCTGTACAAGCAGCCGCATATCATGCACGGCTGCGTGTGCCTGAAGCCCGGTACGCTGCTGGATACCTTTACCCCGGTTCGCGAAGACTTCCTGAAATAAAAAATCAGGCGATGCGCAGGCATCGCCTTTTTGGCCTCTGACCATAGCCACTCATCATTCCGCTGAACAACAATTCAAGTTACTAATCATTTCGTTGCTACTTATTCTGATGTTACCAATTTGCTACCAATATTAGTCGTTTGTAACTGTTGGCCATAACTCCCAGAATACATGGGCTCTGGCCGTTGTTTTTACCGGTTTTTTTTCAGTGCCTTTCCCCACACACCGCTAAAAATGCCACGCATCTCACCTTATTGAAACGCCGTTTCGACCTCGATCACATTTCCACTATTTATAGAATGACGCCGATTGAAATCAGAATAAAATAAATTAAAACGATGTTTTACAATTTGAAAACGATGGTTCATAAGTTTTAAAAAATTGCGACACCGGGCAAATTTCCGTTTTAAACCATTAATTACCAGGTAGGTATGTATGAATGAAAACAAGATGCTGGGGCTGGCGTGGATATCACCCTACATAATAGGGCTGATACTCTTTACCGCCTTCCCCTTCGTATCATCTTTCTTTCTCAGTTTTACTGATTACGACTTGATGAGCCCGCCGGTATTTAACGGCATTGAGAACTATCGCTACATGTTTACAGAAGACACCCTCTTCTGGAAATCCATGGGCGTGACCTTTGCATATGTCTTTTTAACCATCCCGTTAAAACTGGCATTTGCACTGGGCATTGCGTTTGTTCTGAACTTTAAACTGCGCGGCATCGGCTTCTTCCGTACCGCTTACTACATTCCGTCGATCCTCGGCAGCTCCGTCGCCATTGCCGTTCTGTGGCGCGCCCTGTTTGCGATTGATGGCCTGCTTAACAGCTTCCTTGCCGTGTTTGGTTTTGACGCGGTGAACTGGCTTGGCGAACCGTCTCTGGCGCTGATGTCCGTCACCCTGCTGCGCGTCTGGCAGTTTGGTTCTGCGATGGTGATCTTCCTGGCCGCGCTGCAAAACGTACCGCAGTCTCAGTACGAAGCCGCGATGATCGACGGTGCATCCAAATGGCAGATGTTCATGAAAGTGACCGTGCCGCTGATTACGCCGGTTATCTTCTTCAACTTCATCATGCAGACCACGCAGGCGTTCCAGGAATTTACCGGACCTTATGTTATTACCGGCGGTGGACCAACTTACTCCACTTACCTGTTCTCGCTGTACATCTACGACACCGCATTCAAGTACTTTGATATGGGTTACGGCGCCGCACTGGCCTGGATCCTGTTCCTGGTAGTCGCTGTCTTTGCCGCTATCGCCTTCAAGTCTTCGAAATACTGGGTGTTCTACTCCGCCGATAAGGGAGGCAAAAATGGCTGATATTCAACAACTCTCCGAGGCGAGAAGCATCGCAGAACGTGAAGTGGCGCGCACGCTGCGCCGTGAAAAAATCAACGCCGGTATTCGCTATGTGATCCTGCTGTTTGTGGGTCTGCTGATGCTCTATCCGCTGGTGTGGATGTTCTCGGCGTCGTTCAAACCGAACCACGAGATCTTCACTACCCTGGGGCTGTGGCCTGCACATGCCACCTGGGACGGCTTTATCAACGGCTGGAAAACCGGTACCGAGTACAACTTCGGTCATTACATGCTGAACACCTTCAAGTATGTGATCCCGAAAGTGATCCTGACCATTATCTCCTCCACCATCGTGGCGTACGGTTTTGCCCGCTTCGAGATCCCATGGAAGAAATTCTGGTTCGCGACGCTGATTACCACCATGTTGCTGCCAAGTACCGTACTGCTGATCCCACAGTACCTGATGTTCCGTGAAATGGGCATGCTCAACAGCTACATGCCACTGTACCTGCCGCTGGCGTTTGCCACCCAAGGGTTCTTCGTCTTCATGCTGATTCAGTTCCTGCGCGGCGTACCGCGTGACATGGAAGAAGCGGCGCAGATCGACGGCTGTAACTCTATCCAGGTGCTGTGGTACGTGGTGGTGCCGATTCTGAAACCGGCCATCATCTCTGTCGCACTGTTCCAGTTCATGTGGTCTATGAACGACTTTATCGGGCCGCTGATTTATGTCTACAGCGTGGATAAATACCCGATTGCACTGGCTCTGAAAATGTCCATCGACGTCACCGAAGGTGCCCCGTGGAACGAAATTCTGGCAATGGCGAGCATCTCCATTCTGCCATCTATCATTGTCTTCTTCCTGGCACAGCGCTACTTCGTACAGGGCGTAACCAGCAGCGGAATTAAAGGTTAAGAGGGAAATATCATGGCTGAAGTTATCTTCAACAAACTGGAAAAGGTTTACTCCAACGGCTTCAAAGCGGTACATGCTATCGACCTGAAAATCGCTGAAGGTGAATTCATGGTGATTGTCGGTCCGTCCGGCTGCGCCAAATCCACTACCCTGCGTATGCTGGCCGGCCTGGAAACCATCAGCGGCGGCGAAGTCCGCATTGGCGACAAAATCGTCAACAACCTCGCGCCAAAAGAGCGCGGGATTGCGATGGTGTTCCAGAACTATGCGCTGTATCCGCACATGACAGTACGTGAAAACCTGGCCTTTGGTCTGAAGCTGAGCAAGCTGCCAAAAGCGCAGATCGAAGCGCAGGTTAACGAAGCGGCCAAAATCCTTGAACTGGATGAGCTGCTGGATCGTCTGCCGCGCCAGCTCTCCGGTGGTCAGGCGCAGCGTGTGGCCGTAGGCCGTGCGATTGTGAAAAAGCCAGACGTGTTCCTGTTCGATGAACCCCTGTCGAACCTGGATGCGAAGCTGCGCGCCTCGATGCGTATTCGTATCTCTGACCTGCACAAGCAGCTGAAAGCCTCCGGCAAACCGGCGACGACCGTGTACGTAACGCACGACCAGACCGAAGCGATGACCATGGGCGATCGCATCTGCGTGATGAAGCTCGGCCATATCATGCAGGTGGATACCCCGGACAACCTGTACCACCGACCAAAAAACATGTTCGTTGCCGGCTTTATCGGCTCCCCAGAAATGAACATCCGCGCCACCAGACTGGTGCAGCAGGACGGTCAGCTGTCTCTGACCATTGGCAACCAGACCATGCCGTTAAGCGCAGAGCTGAAAGAGAAAGTCGCCAGCTACGCCGATAAAGACATGTTCTACGGCATTCGCCCGGACTTTGTGTCGATCTCCGATGAGCCATTCGCACAAGGCGGCTGCAGCGGCGAGATGGTTCGCGCCGAAAACATGGGACACGAATTCTTCGTTTACCTGAAAGTTGGCGAGTACGAACTGACTGCCCGAATTCCTTCCGATGAAGCTAAGCCGATGATTAACAAAGGCCTTCACCGTAAGGTGTACTTTACGTTCGACATGCATAAGTGTCATATCTTTGACGCGAAAACTGAACAGAACATCTCTCTCTAACTGGAGTTATAAAAATGAAAAAAGTGCTTTTAAGCGCAGCAATCTCCGCCACTCTGGGCCTTACTGCTTTGCCATCGATGGCGCAAGATGTTGATTTACGTATGTCCTGGTGGGGCGGCAACGGCCGTCACCAGGTCACACTGAAAGCGCTGGAAGAGTTCCACAAACAGAACCCGGATATCACCGTGAAAGCGGAATATACCGGCTGGGATGGTCACTTATCTCGCCTGACCACCCAGATTGCGGGTGGCACCGAGCCGGACGTGATGCAGACTAACTGGAACTGGCTGCCGATCTTCTCCAAAACCGGCGACGGCTTCTACGACCTGAACAAAATGAAGGACGTGATCGACCTGAGCCAGTTCGATCCGAAAGAGCTGCAGTCCACCACCGTTGACGGCAAGCTGAACGGGATCCCAATCTCCGTGACCGCGCGCGTGTTCTACTTCAACGATGAAGCGTGGAAAAAAGCGGGCGTTGAATACCCGAAAACCTGGGATGAGCTGAAAGCCGCCGGTAAAGCCTTCGAAGGCAAGCTGGGCAAACAGTACTACCCGGTGGTGCTGGAGCACCAGGATACGCTGGCGCTGCTGAACTCTTACATGATTCAGAAGTACAACGTGCCTGCGGTCGACGAGAAAGCGAAAAAACTCGCCTGGAGCAAAGAGCAGTGGGTTGAGTTCTTCCAGACCTATAAATCACTGGTTGATAGCCACGTGATGCCGGACACCAAGTACTATGCGTCGTTCGGTAAGAGCAACATGTACGAGATGAAGCCGTGGATCGAGGGTGAATGGGGCGGTACCTACATGTGGAACTCCACCATCAAAAAATACTCCGACAACCTCAAGCCGCCGGCTAAGCTGGAGCTGGGCAGCTATCCAATGCTGCCGGGCGCTACCGACGCGGGTCTGTTCTTTAAACCTGCGCAGATGCTCTCCATTGGTAAATCGACTAAAAACCCGGAAGCTGCAGCGAAAGTGATTAACTTCCTGCTGAACAGCAAAGAAGGCGTTGAGACCCTGGGTCTGGAGCGTGGCGTACCGCTGAGCAAAGTGGCGGTGAAATACCTGACTGAAAGCGGCGCCATCAAAGAGAGCGATCCGGCGGTTGCGGGCCTGCGTCTGGCGCAGTCTCTGCCAACCAAACTTTCCGTATCGCCATACTTTGACGATCCGCAGATCGTTGCCCAGTTCGGTACCTCTCTGCAGTACATCGACTACGGCCAGAAAACCGTGGAAGAAGCCGCAGCCGACTTCCAGCGTCAGGCTGAACGTATCCTGAAACGCGCAATGCGCTAATTACGGTCTTATATCAATACCCTGGCGCTTCGGCGGCGGGGTATTTTTTTATCTGAAGGGTCACAAAAGGACTGAAAAATGAAAGGCAAAATCATCCCGCTGTCATTTCGCACGCGTCAGGACAGCATTACCGGACACGACGTTATACGGATGACGCCCCCGCACATTATTTGTCACCGCAACTACTTCTATCAGAAATGTTTTACCCGTGATGGCGGCAAGCTGATTTTTGGCGGCGCGTTTGAAGGCCACTGGAACTACTACCTGCTGGATATCGCCAAACAACAAGCCACCCAGCTGACCGACGGTGCCGGGGACAATACCTTTGGCGGCTTCCTCTCGGCTGACGATCAATCGCTCTGGTACGTAAAAGAGAGTCATCAGCTCAGGCGCGTCAGTCTCGACACCCTGGAAGAGCACGTGGTGTATGAGGTCGACAGCGACTGGGTCGCCTACGGCACCTGGGTGGCGAACAGCGATTGCACAAAGCTGGTGGGCATTGAGATCAAAAAAAGCGACTGGCAGCCGCTCACCGACTGGCGCAAGTTCCGCGATTTTTACTTCACCAACCCGGAATGCCGCTTAATCAATATCGATCTGCAAACCGGTGAACGTCGGGTGATGCTGCAGGAAAAACGCTGGCTCGGGCACCCGATTTACCGTCCGTTCGACGACAATACGGTGGCGTTTTGCCACGAAGGCCCCCGCGATGCGATTGATGCGCGGATGTGGCTGATTAACGAAGACGGCAGCAACCTGCGTAAGGTGCGCCAGCACGCGGCGGGCGAAAGTTTTACCCACGAATTCTGGGTGCCGGACGGGTCTGCGCTTTATTACGTGGCGCACAAAGAGAACGATCCACAGCGCTACCTGTTCAGCGCCGATCCGCAGACGCTGGAAAACCGCCAGCTGATGGCGATCCCGCCCTGCTCCCATCTGATGAGTAACCACGACGGTTCGCTGATTGTCGGCGATGGCGCTCCGCACAACACCGGTGATATCAGCCTGAACGATCCGTTTATCTGGGTGTTCGACATCAACAAGGGTACGCAAACTGCGGTGTGTCAGCATAACACCAGCTGGAAAGTGCTCGACGGCGATCGTCAGGTGACGCACCCGCACCCGTCGTTCTCGCCGGACAATAAGTGGGTGCTGTATACGTCGGATGAAGAAGGGATGCCTGCGCTGTACCTCGTTGCGGTCTGATGCCCTCACCATGCCCTCTCCCACGGGGTTGACCAATCCCCAGTAATTTTGAATCTTAAAGCAACGGAATAACGACAAGAGAATAAATCACTTACAGCAATACCCTGGTCCGGCTGAAAATCGCCGAAGCGTTTCCTGTAGGCCGGGGCGAGGCGCATGCTCCCCCTCACCCCAACCCTCTCCCTGAATGGAGAGGGGGCCTACCGTACCAATTTTTTTGTGGGGGGCCCTCAGCCCACGGGGAGAGGGTCGTCCTGGCAATCCGCTACAGGCCGATATCGCGTAACTTCTCCCCGCTCATTAGCTTGCGTTCGATGTGTTCCAGCGTCACGCCTTTGGTTTCTGGAACCAGCCAGAAGGTGATCCCGATAAATACCACGTTCAGCACGGTATAAAGCCAGAAGGTTCCCGCTGCGCCGATAGAATCCAGCAAGGTCAGGAATGTGGCTCCGATGATCATGTTCGACACCCAGTTGGTGGTGGTGGAACAGGTGATCCCGAAGTCACGGCATTTTAATGGCTGAATTTCAGAGCACAGGATCCACACCACCGGGGCGGCACTCATGGCGTAACCCGCAATGCACATCATCGTCATCCCCACGGACAGCCAGGATAGGCTGCTGGAGGCGGTACCGTTAGCAAACTGCATCAGGCAATACCCGAGGATCAGCGTCCCCAGCGCCATCACGCTAAACCCAATTTTGAGCGCGGGCTTACGGCCCGCTTTATCGACGGTAAACACCGCAATAAAGGTGGCGAACATAAAGGTCAGCCCGACCACCAGCGTAGCGACCATCTGCTGTTCGGTGGTGGTGAAACCGGCCATTTTGAAGATGCGTGGCGCGTAATACATGATGATGTTCATACCGGTAAACTGCTGCATCGCCTGCAACAGCATGCCGAGAAATACCGCCCGGCGCACGTTGCGGTTGATTTTGAACAACGCCCAGCCGCCCTGCTTCAGCTTGAGGCTTTCGCGGATCTCGTTCAGCTCTTCACGCGCTTTCTCAGAGGTATCGCGCAGCATCCGCAGCACTTCTTCCGCCTCGACGTGACGCCCTTTTTGCGCCAGCCAGCGTGGGCTGTTGGGTAAAAAGATGACCAGCACAATCAGCAATACCGCCGGCAGCGCCAGCACGCCCAGCATCGCGCGCCAGTTGCCGCTGTAGCTGAAATACGTATCCGAAAGAAAGGCCAGCACGATTCCCAACGTCACCATCAGCTGGTACATGCTGATCATTTTGCCGCGCACGTTCTCGCTCGCCATCTCCGAGAGATAAAGCGGTGCGGTGTAGGAGGCAATCCCCACGGCCACGCCGAGCAGCACGCGCGAAAGCAGTAACGCCTCAACCCCGGTGGCAAACGCAGAGCCCAACGAGCCGGCCACAAACAGAATGGCGCCCACCATCAGGCTGTATTTTCGGCCCAGACGGAATGAGAGCCAGCCATTGAACAAGGCCCCCAATGCCGCGCCCAGCATCATACTGCTCACCACCCACTCCTGCAGGCGGTTGCTTAACGTAAAGTGATCGGTAATAAAAGGCAGCGCACCGGCAATGACGCCGATGTCCAGCCCAAACAGTAAACCGGCCACCGCAGCGGAAATGGAAACAAACTGGTTCATCCTTCGGGTATCGCGAAGGGCGCGGGGCATAAAAGTAGCGTTGCTGATAGATGTCATATTTTCCTGCCTGAACAGCGTAAGACGTTAAACGAAATTACGAGAAAGCCAGAGAAAGTGTCAGGGCGTAAAACGTGAAGATATGGATTTATTGGCTGGCAGGTGTCGTTCTGTGATGGACATTACAATTTCAACTCAGGATGAATTTTCACCACTATTTGTTAATCACCTAATTTATAAACAATATATTTGTGATGAAGGTCATTTTACTAAAACACCTATGGATTTTTCTCTTTCCATCATATGGACAATGAATAATTGCGGGCAAAAAAAACCTCCGCCCGTGGGCAGAGGTCTTTCGGCAGGGGCGAGAATTAACGCGCCAGCCAGCCACCGTCAACCGCTACGGTGTAGCCGTTGATGTAGTCAGACGCGCTGGAGGCCAGGAATACCACCGGCCCCATCAGGTCACTTGGCAGACCCCAACGACCCGCAGGGATACGCTCAAGGATTGCCGCACTGCGCTCTTCGTCAGCACGCAGCTGCTGGGTGTTATTGGTCGCCATGTAGCCCGGTGCGATCGCATTCACGTTAATGTTGTGCTGCGCCCACTCGTTCGCCATCAGACGGGTTACGCCCATTACGCCGCTTTTAGATGCGGTGTAAGACGGAACGCGGATGCCGCCCTGGTAGGAGAGCATGGACGCGATGTTGATGATCTTGCCGCCGTTGCCCTGCGCGATGAAGTGCTTCGCAGCAGCCTGCGCCATGAAGAACACGCTTTTGATGTTCAGGTTCATCACGTCGTCCCAGTCTTTCTCGCTGAAGTTGATCGCGTCGTCACGACGGATCAGGCCAGCGTTGTTGACCAGAATGTCGATATGACCGAATTCAGCCACCGCGCGCTCCAGCAGTTCAGGGATCGCGTCGATTTTACGCAGGTCAGCGGTCAGGCTCAGGAAACGACGGCCCAGCGCGGTCACGCGCTCGATGGTCTCCTGCGGCTCAACGATGTTGATACCGACGATGTCACAGCCCGCTTCGGCCAGACCCACTGCCATACCCTGGCCCAGACCGGTATCACAACCCGTAACGACCGCAACTTTACCCTGCAGAGAAAATGCATCCAGAATCATTTTTGTTCCTTAGTCTTTCAGCGCCTGAACGAACAGGCAAGTTTATGCTTAACTGTCCGCGACTAGCGCAGATCCTTGACGGCCACGTGGTCCATATCATCGAAGACCTGGTTTTCGCCAACCATGCCCCAGATGAAGGTATAGGCACGCGTACCTACGCCTGAGTGAATTGACCAGCTTGGGGAGATGACCGCCTGCTCGTTATGCATAACGATATGGCGCGTCTCCTGCGGCTGACCCATCATATGGAATACACAGGCGTCTTCTTCCATATTGAAGTAGAAGTACACTTCCATGCGGCGCTCATGGGTATGGCACGGCATGGTGTTCCACAGGTTGCCCGGATCCAGCTCGGTCAGACCCATGCTGAGCTGGCAGGTTTCCAGCACATCAGGAACGAAGTATTTGTTGATGGTGCGGCGGTTGCTGGTGAGGTTGTCACCCAGCGTGACCGGAGAAACATCCGCAGGGGTCACTTTTTTGGTCGGATAGGTGGTGTGTGCCGGGGCGCAGTTATAGTAGAACTTCGCTGGCTTGCTGCTATCGACGCTGGCAAAGACCACTTCCTGCGCGCCTTTACCCACATACAGGGCATCGCGTGCGCCGATTTCATAGCACTGACCGTCAACGGTGATGGTGCCCGGGCCGCCGATATTAATCACACCCAGCTCGCGACGCTCCAGGAAGAAGCTGACGCCAAGCTGTTTGCCCACTTCGCCACCGACAGAAACCGTTTTGGCCACCGGCATGATGCCGCCGACAATGATGCGGTCAATGTGGCTGTACACCATGGTGTACTCATCCGCGACAAACACTTTCTCGACTAAAAACTCATTACGCAGCCCCTGGGTATCCAGCGTTTTCGCATGCGCACTGTGGATGCTTTGTCTGACTTCCACATTAACCTCCAGAATTAATCGGCCTTAACGACCAGGATAATTTACAAAACGACGTTCCGTTTTCTTGATGGACACATATTATCTGCTGTGAAATAGGTTTTCAATTACATTTAAAACGTTGTTTCACTTTTTCTGTTTGTTATTGTCAAAAATGCAGTTCGGATCACGATTGTTAGGGGATTGACGAACAGCCTCCACGATTGATACTTAATGGGTAGCTTAAAATAACAATTAAAAACAGCATCTTATAAAAATCATCAAAAATGTCCTTGGGGAACACTTTTATGAAGTCTGCTAAAAAAACATTCCGCTGAAGACTGGCTTTTCCTTCAGAAGTGCGCCACCAGTCACACACATTGAAACGATGTTTTGATATTTTAACACCCAGTTTTTAAACTCATATTTTATCGATCGGACCGCAGGGCGATCCCTGCCGTCGAATTCAAGGAGTGCATCATGGCAAAAGGTATGCGGGTCAAACTGAACTATGACGTCAGCCGCGATCCGGATACAGGCGTGGAAATTACCCGCCTGACCCCCCCTGAAGTAACCTGTCACCGTAACTACTTCTATCAGAAGTGTTTTTTTAACGATGGCAGCCATCTGCTTTTCGCCGGGGAATTCGACGGTCACTGGAACTACTATCTTCTCGACGTGAATAAAGCTGAAGCGGTGCAGTTGACCGAAGGCTCAGGCGACAACACTTTTGGCGGCTTCCTGTCCCCGGATGATAAATCGCTCTACTACGTTAAGAATGATCGCACCCTGCTGGAAGTCAATCTCACCACTCTGGTTGAGCGCGAAGTGTATCGCGTCAGCGATGAGTGGGTCGGCTATGGCACCTGGGTGGCAAACAGCGACTGCACCAAGCTGGTGGGGATCGAAATTGCGAAAAGCGACTGGACGCCGCTGAACGACTGGAAAATCTTCCACGACTTCTTCCATAAAGGCCCGCACTGTCGTCTGCTGCGCGTAGATCTGCAGACCGGTGAAAGCAGCGTGATCCATGAAGAGAAAAACTGGCTCGGCCACCCGATCTACCGTCCGTTTGACGACAGCACCGTCGCGTTCTGCCATGAAGGCCCGCACGATCTGGTCGACGCGCGCATGTGGATGGTGAATGAAGACGGTAGCAACGTGCGTAAAGTGAAAGAGCACGCGGAAGGCGAAAGCTGCACCCATGAATTCTGGGTGCCGAACGGCTCATCGCTGATGTACGTTTCGTACCTGAAGGGTCAGCAAGGCCGCACTATTTACAGTTTCAATCCGGACACCGGTGTTAACAAAGCCGTTATGCAGATGCCAGCCTGTTCTCACCTGATGAGTAACTTCGACGGCACGATGCTGGTGGGCGATGGTTCCGGTACGCCGGTGGATGTGAAAGACACCAGCGGTTACACCATCGATAACGACCCGTATTTGTACGCCTTCGATGTGGCGAAGGAAGCTTACTTCCGCATCGCCCGTCACGATACCTCCTGGGCAACGGTGGCCAATAGCCGCCAGGTGACCCATCCGCATCCATCCTTTACCCCGGATGATAAAGCGGTTCTGTTTAGTTCCGATAAAGACGGCAAGCCTGCGCTCTATATCGCGAAACTTCCTGAGCAACCTGAACTGTTGCGTGAGTAATAAAAGTTTGTGTTTCTGTAACTGGCCTTGCCCTCCTTTATGGAGGGCTTTTTTTTGGCCTGCGCTCCCTGACAAATAATGAAGACAGTAACAGGAAGGGCATATATTGCGGGCATAAAAAAAACCGGCTCATCTGAGCCGGTTAATCCCGGAGAGGTATGACTTTTTATTAGAAGGAATACGCTACGCCGACACGGAAACGGGTTTGACGCTCGTCGGTGGTTTTCACACCCACGTTACCCACTTCGGTATACGGGGACCAGTTCTTATCCAGTTTGTACGCCAGCTTGACGTTATATTCCTGGGAGTAATCTTTGTTGTTATTACGGATGTTGCCTTCGGAACTTTTCGCGTAAACATAGTTCAGCTCGGTACGGAAGTCGCCCATCACCCAACCTACCCACGCATCGCCGCGGTTAACTTTGTCATCTTCTCTGTCAGGAGTAGAAGGATAACGGGTGTATTCATAGCGGTAACGACCGGAAATGTAGAAACCATTGTCGAAGCTGTATTGCGCTTGCAGGAAGGGTTTATAAATTGTATTGCTCTCTTTACTTTCGACCGTAAAGCCCGGAGTCAGAGAGATATTTTTGTCTGCTTTCCAGCGCCAGCTGATCTGATCTTCGTGGCCGTTACCTACCATATCTGAGAACGGCTGGTCAGTTTTATCGCCACCCGATTTCCATTTAGCTTCGACAGAGAAGCCAAAACCATTATCAAAACGATGCGATACCGACACGCGGTCGGCGTTGGTGCCAGTATCGATGTATTCGTGACGCAGATCGACGGTTACAGCTTGAGCTGCGAAAGATGCGCCAATAAGTGAAGCGAGGACCAGAGATTTCTTAAACATGAAAAACCCTCAATTAAAATTACGTTTCGTTTTTATGGAACTGCATTTTATTTTTTAATAAACGTAATTTTAGTGATCCTGATCGAAATTATTTGTTTCATTTTTTTTGGCAAGGCAGGGCGTGACTGTCATCAACAAAAGAGGGGTCTTAAGGGGGATTAAAACGATCGCGATCACACAAATCCATTATTCAAATGAGAGTGATTACGTTTAGAATTAATAGAAATCTTAAGAATGTACTGAGAGAGGTAAAAATATGACAGGGGTCACAAAAGAATAAGCCTCCATAAATGGAGGCTTATATTTTGATGTATATCAACGCAAATTATCGTTCTATTGCCAGCGCCACGCCCTGCCCGCCGCCAATACACAGCGTCGCCAGCCCTTTGCGGGCATCGCGTTTTATCATCTCATGCACCAGTGAAACGAGGATCCTGCACCCTGATGCGCCGATCGGATGCCCCAGGGCAATGGCTCCGCCGTTAACGTTCACCCGGCGTTCATCCCACTCCAGCATTTTGCCCACCGACAGCGCCTGTGCGGCAAAGGCTTCATTCACTTCAATCAGATCGACATCCGCCAGCTGCCAGCCTGCCCGCTCCAGACAGCGGCGGGTTGCATACACCGGGGCGATCCCCATTAAGGCCGGATCCACCCCGACGCTGGCGAAAGCTTTGATGCGCGCCAGCACCGGTAAATTCAGCGCTTCGGCTTTGCTTTCACTCATCATCATCACCGCGGCTGCCCCGTCATTAATAGAAGAGGCGTTGCCGGCAGTCACCGAGCCGGTCAGTTCAAAGGCCGGGTTCAGCAGCGCCAGCCCTTCGGCGCTGGCATCCGTGCGCGGCTGCTCATCGGTATCTACCAGCTGAGCCTCGCCACCCGGCTTTTGCGCACTCACCGGCACGATCTCATCGCGAAAGCGACCCGAATCGATGGCAGCACGCGCTTTATGCTGCGAGCTCAGGGCATAAGCATCCTGCAGCTCGCGGGTGATGCCATATTCCCGCGCCAGGTTTTCGGCCGTGACGCCCATATGGTAATCGTTGAACGCATCCCATAAACCGTCGTGCACCAGGCTGTCGATCAGCTGGCTGTTGCCGAGCTGCGCCCCGGTGCGGCTGTCGGTCAGGACATGCGGGGCGCGGCTCATGTTCTCCTGGCCCCCGGCAATGACCACATCCGCTTCCCCGCACTGGATCGCCTGCGTTGCCAGGTGCAGCGCCTTCAGGCCGGATCCGCAGACGTCGTTAATGGTAATGGCAGAGACGGTGTTAGGCAGTCCGCCTTTCAGCGCGGCCTGGCGGGCAGGGTTTTGCCCGGCGCCTGCTGTCAGCACCTGGCCCAGAATCACCTCATCGATCTCGTGTGCTTCGATCCCGCTGCGCTCCACCAGCGCCCGGAGCACCACGCTGCCGAGATCGACTGCCGAGTGACGCGCCAGCGCCCCCTGGAAACAGCCGATGGCGGTGCGCAAGGCACCCACTATCACCACCTCTTTCATCTCTACCTCTGCGCAAAATGACACCGGCCATAGTAGAGGATTGTTATCAACAATTTGTGTAATTGTTTAAAATAAGTGAGTTTTATCACAAAGGATCCGCCGTCGGCGAAGCGGCATGAGAGGTACGGCTTTATTTTATTGGCGAGAGGGTTTGCTTTATCACGCCTTAACGATAAGTTAAGAGATGCAAACACGCGTTTACACTGGAGTAACAAATGTCCGACTGTATCATTCCAGAAATAAAAGAATCAGAAGAAGAAATCATCGCTATTCGTCGTTATTTACACGCCAATCCTGAATTAAGCCTCGAAGAGTTTAATACCAGTAATCTGGTCGCTCGCCAGCTTGAAGGCTGGGGATATCAGGTGACCCGGGATATTGGCAAAACCGGCGTTGTCGGTTCCCTCAGCAAAGGCGATGGCAAGAAATCCATCGGCCTGCGTGCCGATATGGATGCCCTGCCGATCCTCGAAGCCACCAATTTACCCTGGGCCAGCACCGTGCCCGGTAAAATGCACGCCTGCGGTCACGACGGTCATACCTCTATTTTACTGGCCGCCGCCAAATATATTGCCTCTGACAGCTGTCAGTTTAACGGCACCGTGCACCTTATTTTCCAGCCTGCCGAAGAAGCAATTGGCGGGGCTGATTTAATGATTAAAGAGGGGCTGTTTGACCGCTTCCCCTGTGACCGTATTTTTGCCCTGCACAATATGCCTTACCTGCCGACCGGTAAATTTGGCTTCTATGAAGGCAACTTTATGGCCTCTGCCGATACCGTAAAAATTACCCTGCAGGGTTACGGCGGTCACGGCGCCCATCCGGAACGCACCGTCGATCCGATTGTCACCGGCGCGGCATTGATCATGTCCCTGCAAAGCATTGTGGCGCGTAACGTGCCGCCGGGAGAGACCGCGGTGGTGACCGTCGGCACCTTCCAGGCTGGTATCGCCTCTAACGTGATCCCTGACAGCGCAGTGATGGAGCTGACGGTGCGTTCAATGAAGCCAGAGATCCGCGAGTTGCTGATCCGCCGTATTCAGGAGATCACCGACTTCACCGCCCGCAGCTACGGGGCCACCAGCGAAATCGAAATCTATGACTCCTATCCGGTGCTGGTGAACGATGCAGAGCAGACGGCGTTTGCCCGCCAGCTGGCCATCGAGTTCTTCGGTCAGGATGCAGTCCTCGACAGCGTTTCGCCGTCCAACGGCAGCGAAGATTTCGCCTTTATGCTCCAGCAGCGTCCGGGCAGCTATTTCTTACTCGGCAACGGGGAGAAAGGCGAAAAAGGCGGCTGCATGGTGCATAACCCTGGCTACGACTTTAATGACGAAATCATCACCACCGGGGCCTCATTCTTTGCCCGTTTAGTTGAAAACTATTGCCGTTAAGACAGGGACATATAATGAAAAAATATCTTTTACCGCTGGTGGCATTAATGGCGGCGTCATCCGCTTTCGCAGGCGAGATCAAAGAGCTGCGCTTTGGCGTGGATCCAACCTTTGCCCCTTTTGAATCCAAAAATCCGCAGGGCGAGGTGGTCGGTTTTGATATCGATCTGGGCAATGCGATCTGTAAGCAGCTGCAGGCGAAATGCGTCTGGGTTGAAAGTAACTTCGACGGCATTATTCCGTCGCTGAAAGCGCGTAAGTTTGATGCCATCCTCTCCGGGATGTATATCACCGAGAAGCGCAAAGAGCAGATTGCCTTCAGCGATAAGATTTATAGCGGCCCTGCCTTCCTGGTGGCGCGTAAAGATAGCCTGCCGGGCAACAGCGTCGATCAGCTGAAGGGCAAGACGATTGGCGTGGAGCAAGGTTCCGCCCAGGAAACCTATGCCAACCAGCAGTGGCGCGGCCAGGGTGTCAACGTGGTGGCTTATCAGGGCGCTGACCAGGTGATTCGGGATCTTGAGTCCGGGCGTATCGACGGGGCCGTACTCTCCGGCGTGATGGCGGAATACAGCTTCCTGAGCCAGCCGCAGGGCAAAGCGTTTGCCTTTGTCGGCGGCGCGCTGCAGGACGATGCCCTGTTTGGTGCCGGAGCGGCCATTGGCCTGCGCAAAGAGGATGACAAGCTGCGTCAGGAGTTGAACGGCGCGCTCGCCGCGATCCTCGCAGACGGAACCTACAAAAAGCTCGCCTCGCAGTACTTTAGCTTCGATATTTATACTGGCAAGTAATGACACTCCGCCCTTCAGCCTTTGAAGGGCGGAGATTTCCAGTGCTGCGTTAAAGCGGGCGAGTATCCATTTAACGGATCCTGCTCAGGAAACGGCAGCGCAACGATACGCGCCAGCATTGCCGGTGTCGCAGCCTGCTTACAGAGATCGGCATCCGTCCCCGGCGGATAAGCCCCCACCACCAAAAAATCGCGCGTTGCCGATAAACGACAGTGCCCGGTGCCCGCAGGCAATAAAAGTGCGTCCCCCGCTTCTACCTCGATCACTTCTCCTCCTGGCCCACCCATCAGCAGGCGCGCCGCCCCCTGGGCAATACCTAAAACTTCATGAGCAGTAGAGTGGTAATGGTGATAGTCGAAAACCCCGTTGCGCCACTGGGGCGGCCAGCCGTTATTGGCAAATCGGTGTTCAAACCGGCTTGCAATATCGCCATCCGGTATCGCCCCTTTATAGATCAATACCGGCAAATGGGGATTATTCGGCATCCAGTCCCGGGCTGAAAGCATCAGCGTCTGTGGCGTAATCGTATTTTTAGCGCCCATGGGTCTTCTCCGTCGATCAACACACGTTGTTAAGTGTAGATCGTGTTGACGGTGGTCTTGATCACAACGGATCCGCCTTGTGCTGCAGATAGTGCCGCAGCCAGTTTCCGGCCGTCCCCGGCGGGGAGCGTTTATTCCACACCAGATCGATCGCTACCGATCGCGGCCAGCCCGGCACGTTGAGCTGCACCAGCGTTTTTGTCGGGGCAAACTCCTCCACCAGCGCGCAGGGCAGCGCGCACCAGCCGAAGCCCTGCACCGCCATGCTGAGCAGCATCAGATAGTTGGGCGCCGACCACACTGGCCCCTGCGCCAGCACCGGCTCGCGTTCCATATAGGTGTTCAGCCGCAGCTCGCGCCAGCCGTGCAGTTCATCGGCTGCTGTCTGCCTTTGCGCCGCCAGCGGATGGCCCACCGAAGTATAAATCGCCATATGGGTCTGCATCGGCAGGCGGATCGCAGCGATGTCGGTGGGATAACTTTCCCGCGCCTCGGTCAGGCCGATGTGCGCCCGCCCTTTTTGCAGCAGGTCGATGACATCTTCTTCTTCGCCGACCAGGCATTCGAATTCGGTGTGGGGAAAGCGCTCATCAAAGCGGAACAGCAGATCTTCCAGTACATCCGGGTGCAGCGTATCCGAGAGCACAAAGGTCAGCCGCGCTTCGGTCTCTTCGCTGAGCGACACCGCCAGCTCATCCAGCCGCGCGCTGGCCGCCAGAATCGACTGAACGTAGCCCAGCACCTGCTTGCCCTGGGCAGTGAGCACCGGCTGGCGGGCGCTGCGATCGAACAGCACAAAGCCGAGATCGTCTTCCAGATGGGCGATGGCAGTGCTGATAGTGGACTGGCTTTTACGCAGGCGGCGAGCGGCAGCGGAGAAAGAGCCTGCCGCCACCGTTTCAACAAACGCGGTTAACGCTTCGGGTGAGTAGCGCATGAGGTATCTACTTTATCGATGGAATCTAACTTTTATATATCAGTTTTATCGATAAAAATAGCACCAGATTTTGCCCATCCCGGCAAGTTAATGAGGTATCAGAGTATGCAGCACAACGACATTCAGCGCAGAAAACTGCCGGAACGCATCTTCCACGCCGTCTGTTTTGAGGGGATTGCCACGGCAATCCTCGCCCCGACCACCGCCTGGCTAATGCAGCGCCCGATCCTGGAGATGGGCGCGTTAACGATTATTCTCGCCACCACGGCGATGATCTGGAACATCATCTACAACGCCGGTTTCGACAGAGTGTGGCCACGACATAAAGTGGCCCGCACCGCGAAAGTCCGCGCCCTGCACGCCCTCGGCTTTGAAGTCGGGTTTATTTTTATCGGCGTCAGCATCGTGTCGATGGTGCTGGGGGTAAGCCTGCTGCAGGCCTTTACCCTCGAGATCGGTTTCTTTATTTTCTTCCTGCCGTACACCATGTTCTATAACTGGGCCTACGACACCCTGCGCGATCGCCTGATGGCGCGACGCCAGCAGCAGCGGACGATCGCTGACTAATCTTCCCGGCCGGAAATCCTTTCCGGCCCTCCCCTCACAGCGTCAACTGCGCCATGCGCTCAGCATTATGGTAAAATAGCCTCCTTTTTTGTTGGTTTTATAGTTGATACGTTTCTCTCATGTCGAAAATCTGGTCTAAAGAAGAGACCCTCTGGAGCTTTGCCCTTTACGGCACTGCCGTGGGCGCAGGAACGTTGTTTCTGCCTATCCAGCTGGGGTCCGCAGGCGCTATCGTCCTGCTCATCACTGCCCTCGTGGCATACCCACTCACCTACTGGCCCCACAAAGCGTTATGCCAGTTCATCCTCTGTGCAAAGACAAAGGCCAGTGAAGGGATCACCGGGGCGGTCACCCACTATTACGGGAAGACCATCGGGAATCTGATCACTACGCTCTACTTTGTCGCCTTTTTTGTAGTGGTGTTAATTTATGCCGTGGCAATCACCAACTCGCTGACCGAACAGCTGGCCAAACACATGACGGTGGATACTACCGTGAGGGTGCTGGTCAGCCTGGGCGTGGTGCTGACGTTGAATCTGATCTTCTTAATGGGGCGGCATATCACCATTCGGGTGATGGGCTTTTTGGTCTTCCCGCTGATTGCGTACTTCCTGCTGGTGTCGCTGTACCTCACCGGCAGCTGGCAGCCTTCGCTACTCACCAGCCAGATGACGTTCGATCAGCACACCCTGCACCAGGTATGGGTCTCGATTCCGGTGATGGTCTTTGCCTTCAGCCACACCCCGATTATTTCGACCTTTGCCGTCGACCGCCGGGAGAAGTACGGCGATGCCGCCATGGGTAAATGCACCCGCATCATGAAGGTGGCGTACCTGATCATCTGCCTGAGCGTGCTGTTCTTTGTCTTTAGCTGCCTGCTGTCGATCCCGCCGTCGTATATCATCGCGGCCAAAGACGAAGGGGTGACGATCCTCTCTGCGCTGTCGATGATGCCCTCCTCCCCGGCCTGGCTTGGGATCTCCGGCATTGTGGTGGCGATTGTCGCAATGTCGAAGTCGTTTCTCGGCACCTACTTTGGCGTGATTGAAGGGGCGACGGAGATCGTGAAATCCTCGTTGAATCAGGTGGGGGTCAAGAAAAGCCGGGCCTTCAACCGGGCGGTGTCGATTATCGGAGTTTCACTGATCACCTTTGCGGTGTGCTGCATTAATCCCAACGCCATCTCGATGATTTACGCCATCAGCGGGCCACTTATCGCCATGATCCTGTTCATCATGCCGACGCTGTCGACGTATCTGATCCCGGCCCTGAAGCCTTATCGATCCATCGGCAACGTGCTGACGCTGATTGTCGGGATAATGTGCGTGTCGGTGATGTTTATCGCTTGAGATGGTACAGCACATGAAGCGCAAGGCGGTGCTCAGGGGGAAGCGACGGATGCAGAAAATAGCTCTGTTTGGTCATCCCCAGGCGCAGCATTAACGATTCGGAAGAGACGTTGTGGATGGAGGTAAATGAAACCACCTCATTCAGCCGCAGTTCCTGAAAGGCAAAGGCCAGGCAGGCCGTTGCCGCTTCGCAGGCAAACCCCTTGTGCCAGAATGGTTTCGCCAGACGCCAGCCAATTTCGGTACAGGGCGAAAAGGGAAAACGATCGGGTTGATGATGCAGCCCGACCGTACCGAGAAAGGTTCCGCTGACCTTCTCCTCCATGGCCCAGAATCCCCAGCCGTTAAGATCAATGAGTGCGCTAAAACGTTCTGCCAGCGCATCGCTCTCTTCCCGGCTCAGGGGAGCGGGGAAGCACCCCATCACCTCCGGATCGCTGTTCAGGGCGGCAAAGGGTACCCGATCCTCTGGTCGCCATTGCCGCAGCCGCACGCGGGGTGTTTCAGGCGCGGATATCATCATATTCGCGGGTCTTATCAAATTCGTGTTTTGCAAACGGGCACAGGGGAATGATTTTGCGATTTTCTGCACGCATCTTTTCCACCACCTTCGCCACCAGCAGCTTACCTACCCCCTGCCCTTTCAGGCTCTCATCAACATCCGTATGCTCAATAATGCTGAGGTGCTCGCCGGTGGGAACAAAGACAATCTCCGCAACCTGATTGCCGTCGGCGTCGTTCACGTAATACTTATTATGGCCTTCCTGAATTTCCATAGTGTCTCGCTTATTTGTGGCGGTATTTGAGTGCGCCGCTCGGGCAGGTGTCAATCACACGTACAACGGTTTCAACATCCACTTCATCCGGGATGATCCAGGGTTTACGTTTCAGATTGAATAGCTTACCGCTGCCGCGCACGCAATTACCCGCATGCTGACAGATACCGGTATTAAAGTAGACGTCAATTTTTTCACCGGTATAGGCCCGGTATCCTGCGTCCAGGAGATCGTTATCCATGACATTGCCTCTGTCGTTTTTTTACGTTCGCAGTAAGCATAGCCCTTTGCTTTGGGAAATCGGAAATGAAATTTAAAAATAAACAACAATTACCTGTGATGTCTTTATTCACGTTGGATAATGAGGGGTTACTTTTAACAGAGATACAAGTTGTCCATGAAACACCTTTCGCCACTCATTATAGTGCTGAGTTTAACGTCGCTAATCGGGTGCAGCACGCCGGCACCGAATAAAGTCGTGCAGATTAATGCTCTGCAAATTCCGTTTATTCTCCCAGGTACACATACATTACCGGCATCACATACCGCCTTACTGTATAAAAGCAATAAACAGGATATTGATTCTCTTACTGGTGCGCTTAAAAAACAGTATCTACAGGATGTTAAAACCAAAGATATTTTTGCCCAGGATAGCGATATACAGCCCGTCTACGCTTCCCTTTCAAAACTTGAGGCGTTAGGCATGATTAATCAGCAGTACCTGAAAGAGCAGAATGAAGTTGGGTTGCAGCAAATTCACCTTGTGTTGAACCCCATTATTCGCGGTTAAAAAAAGGCCCGACATCGCAATGCCGGGCCTGTTTAAATAGCGAGGTTTTTTACTTGTCGGTAATTTCTACCACCACACGACGATCCGGAGACAAGCACCCAATCAGCGCATTGCCGCTCTGACCATTACACTGTGACCCCGTTACCGACTCACTTTCGCCGCGGCCTTCTGCGGAGACGTTTTGTGCCGGAATGCCCAAAGAAACCAGCTCATCGGCAACAGCTTGCGCACGGCGCGAGGAGAGTTGCTGATTGTAGTCAGACGCGCCGAGGCGATCGCTGTAGCCAACAACTACTGCCGACTTGCCGTCAGCAGGCTGTAAGCCAGGGCTGTTATACAGCTGACGAATGGCAGCATGCCCTTCGCTGGTGAGGGTGGCGGAGTCATAGCCGAACATTACATCGGACTTAAGATTAAAGTGCTGCGGCGCGGGAGCCGGTGCCACAACAGCCGCAGGCGTCGCGACAACGGGGGTATCGTCATGCTGGCCGAAACGGTAAGTCAGCCCGGCCGTGACCGAACTGACGTCGCTACTTACACCGATCTGGTTGGCATTACCCACGTTGCTCACCCACTGATACTCAACGCGGCCTGCCCAGTTTTTATTAAAGGCATACTCGGTACCGACGGCCGCCAGCGGGCGCACGCCGGTTTCAAAGCGGTTATGGCCGCTGACGTCAGATTCTGCGCGGTAGCCCATCGCCCCGGCGCGACCATACAGGTCCCAATTTGGCGTTACGGCATAGCTGGCTTTCAGGGACATCTGAATACCCTGACTTTTCATTCTGGCGCCAGAGCCACCTTGATGACCGTTGATCTGCATATTCCCTAAATAGTCGTAACCACCTTCAACCGCCAGCCATGGGTTAATCTGGTAGCCGGTATAAATACCGCCGCCCACATTATCGCGATCGATATCAAAATGGTTTGTGCCGCTATTGTTTTCGCGTGCTTTTGCACCGGTGTTGGTATCGAAATAGTGCGACCAACCGAATTTTGCACCGCTGTACCAGGTGCCGGCATCACCCGCAGCAAAAGCGGCGGTGGTTGTGAAAGCATTCGCAATAATTAGCGCAACAATCGTCTTCTTCATAATAATCCCGTTTACACTTACCGTAGACAAATTTATTGATATATTTCAGTCGGCAAACGATATAGCGAAACGCAGACGAGGTTAATGCAAATTCTGTTTAATTTTAAATTTCCCTTCAGAACGACTCGGGCAAGGCTTTTAGTTCCTGCAGATATCCGCCGCGCTTAAAGGTGATATATTCTCCACGCTTCAGGGCCGACAGCACATTTAATATACTGCTGCGTGAAAGGAGGGTTCGGTCCTGAATATAATCCAGAATGGATATTCGCATCCGGGCCTCTTCCGGCAAAGTCATCATCTCCAGCAGGTGGCTACGTATCACCGAATAGGTCCGCTGCTGCATCACTAAAGCATCGCGGTAAAACAGATAAGCAGTATGGTAAGAGAGCACGGCTGCAGCGTCTTCCCATAATCCTTGCTGGCGAAAGCATTCCACCGCCTGTTCTGCATCGACACGCAGTATGGTCGATTCAGATTCCGCGCGCAGAATATGCCCTTTCGTCGGCTGGATCATCTCCGCAATGCCAAACAGATGCGAGTCGTAGACCGTGACAATTAGCAGGCCATCGGAAGCGCGCAGGATCGACAGCGCCCCCTGCAAAAACAGGTACAGCTGCGGGCGGCCTTTATGGGTCCACGTCATTCTTTTACGCGGAACAACCTTCATTTTTTCAGCAATCGGCTCAAGCACGGCAGTTAAACGCTGCACGGACGCTTCCGGACGGATGGGGGGAATGAGATGCATAACATGACCTGATAGCAGGGGGTAATAGCCAGTATAGTCCAGTTATATCTGCTGGTTACAAGATGCAGGATGTAATGAAGAGTGACAAGGATGTCAGTGAGTGAGATAGAAAAGCTGGAGCGGCGAAGGGCCTAGAACAAACCACAATAAACTCAGGCATAGAGCCAAACCATGTGTTTTAAAAATTAGTTCTATACACTTTCCTATACACACTCGATCGCTGCTTGGCGGTTTTTCGGCTCTAAAACCGGCTCTCCCTTCCCCACAGTCGCTCTTAAATTCCACACTCATGCAAAACGTAAGGCTTCCCAGTATCGCCAACCTTTATTTTTGAATTCTCTATATAAGCAGAAAAACACCGTTTTTCATGGGATAACGGGATAACTTCAAAATAAACAAATACTATCAATAAGTTAAGCAGAAAATCTTATCCCAAGGTTATCCCAGTTATCCCAAAACAGCACCGATTATCCCAGCCTTATGTCGATGCGTACGGCTATTGGGCAATGTTTTGAGTGCTGCCTTAGTAGCGCAAGTAACATTTAATTGAAATCCAACGAATAGGCGTACAAAAACGCATTTATGTTTTCTCCCAAAAGCGCCCCTCAAAGGTTCAGGAAATTCTGATCACTTTATTTTCTGGACTGATCAGTGAAAATTTAATGACTCGTCTTTGCGCCGGTTATTCCTTTGGAATCCTTACCTGGTGCGGGTTGTCAGGTTTTTGTATTAAGAAATGCGGCCAATTGACGAAGTGATCACATGCATTTTGATCACTTCCATTTTGATCACATGATCAGGCACTTTTTTGATCATCTGATCAAAAGTGCGGATGATTCGTTGCTCTTATGAAAGGTGAGTTAGCGGCAGTCGCGCGCAAGTTTGGCAATGGTAGTAATTCTACTTTGCGCGGCGCCATCGTTTATCCTCCTGCTGGTGGTCATCAGCGTCGTAGCCAGCCAAGTGAAATTGTTCACTGGCTGGCGCTGGTATGAATGGGCTTCGGCAACTATGCGTTACGCTTGAATACTGGAGTAGCGACCTATGACTCCCTCCTACTGCGGCGCTTCGATTACCCCGTTCGCCAGCAACCGGAGCAATCCCATATCTCCCCCCATTGCGCTGGTATTGTAATAGCTCTTCTTGAACAAAAGGGGAGTAAGAAGCTATGGGATTTGAGCAAGAGTCTTCGGTCACTAATTTGATCGTTAACCCAGGAAAGTGGGTTTCAGAAGCACAATTGATGGCCCTTAAAGGCATCAAAAAAGGCACCCTGAAAAAGGCAAGAGCGCAAACCTTCCTGGAAGGTCGCGAGTACAGACACGTGTCATCTGACGGTCAACCTTGGGATAACAGCCCATGCTTTTACAATATCGAAGAGATTGACCATTGGATCGAGCGGCAATCTATGGCTCGCCCAAGTAGGAAAGCCAGAGAGTCTTTTTGATGGTAACCACCTTTCGGTGGCAACCTGCCTGGCAACCTCACGTTTGGCAACCGGCGCTTTGCCGGATAGGTTTGGAACCCACGCCAGTGGAAACCTGGCGTTCTGGTTACCACAGCTGGTTACTGGTGCTGGTTTAGTACTGATCACCTCGCGCGCCGCGGTGCTGGTTTGTTCCATCGATATGCTGGGCCGGTCATCATTTCGCGGTACCGCCGAGATAATGCCGCCCCCTCTTCAAGTTGGCGCTTCAGTTCCCGCAGTTCTACCGGTTCGAGCTGATGACCGTCATGCTCGAGCTTGGCGATGGTCAGTAACTCTATTTCGCGTGGCGTCATGAATTCTCTCCCTACTGATGGTGCTCAGCATTGTAATGCCCGCCAGGAGATACTTCACTGGCTGGAGCTGTTCTGCATAAATGCTGACGGCTTCGCGGTAGGTCGCAGGGAATCCTTCACGCGGCCATACACACTCAAAATCCTTGCTTCTTCAGCTTATCGATTAACCGCACCGGCCCATTTCCATTGCCGCGGCGGGCTGTATTCAATCGCTGATTTTTTTTGGAAGGAGAAACGTAAATAGCATCTGGGCTTACTTTGTATTCTCTCCCATGAATTTCCGGCGCCGGGTAGATACACCCATCCCGAGCCCAGCGGCGCAAGGTTGATAATGACGGTGGGGTTTCATAAACACGGGATGCCCATTCCTGAAGATTTAGTAGTTTTGCCAAGAGAGCCTCACTTTTGCATTTGTAGAGATCATGATGCGGCGCAGAATATGGCTCAACTTTATACAGAAGGTAGCTCGTTAATTGTGCTCGTTGCAGTATTTTTGCTGTTAACCTCTTTTTGTTAACCGGCGTTTCGGTGGAAACTTGTTTGGAAACCTCTCGTTTGGCAACTGCTTTATCCGGCTGCCGGACCGGTGACCAACTAAAGGCATCCAACCCACCCCTTGCCGTTCTGGTGGATACCTGTGTGGATACCTCACGTTTGGATACCGGCATCTGATATTCCGGTATCAAACTCCCAAAAAGTGAGAGTTTGCCTGGCACCACCCTCCACACATCCGGCAGACTGGCTCGCACTGGTAAACAGGCCTAACCCTGCGAACCTGAGTGCGAACCTGCAGCTGCGAACCACCGAAGATGCGTTACCCTGGCTGGTGGCCACACTGGATATTCATTAGGCCCGCCGCAACCATAACAATTCATAACAGGCGCTGCGCACTAACAATGACTAACAGGGTGACGCGAAGCCCTAGTTTCCCCTAGCGGATAGCTGCGCACCTTAAGTTATCTGAAGCCCCCTCGATAGCCCTTTGCGCAGTAGCAATGTCAGCTTTTGTCACCCCTTCATGGGGTAAGGCAGAATTGCGCAGTTTGCAGATTACTGCGCAGTGCGCAATTTTGCGCAGCTCTTTGCGCAGATTTAGGGGGCTCTCTCTGGCGTAATATTGGGCCACCAGCCCTTATCTGATGGGCGTTGTCGGGGTGATCTCAGCAGGGATGGCGGCATCGTGCTGCGCAGTTTGAGTGGCAGGAATCGTCAGGTGGTGCGCAGCGCAAAATGCGCAATTTCGCTGCGTACCTGTTTGCGTACCGCGCACCGTATTTTTGACGAGAATAACTGGCCTTTAGACCTTAAGCCTCTTCTGGCGCGGCTTTGAAGTAAGTGAGGCATTTAAACTCGTCAAGAACAGTCAAATATTTAGAGTGCTCGACAGTGCGTACCTTACTGCGTACCGCCATCCTGCGTACCAGCATCAGCCCGGCGCTTTTCCTCCAGCCAGCGGCGATATCCCTCACGCTGCCTAGCCTTCCCCTCCTCCGTTCTGGCGCCAGTGCTCATGCCGCCGTGAAACTTACAGCGCCCATTGGCATGAATATCCGTGCGTTTGCAGGGAGTGCCGGCTCTCGTCATGGCTTCGCACTTCATACCCTGTAAATCGTCAGGGAACTGGCGCAGCGGCGGCCTGGCGGCATAATCAAAGCCTGATGCTTCCCATACCTTGTGCTCGGCTGCGCGCTGTTCATCAAGGGCTTTTCTTCTTGCTAATTTATGGGCTCGTTCTTCCACGCAGGTTCCTCGACTTAATAAGCCACCAGCAAACACTGGCAGCTTTGTCTATTCAGATGTCCTCACTAATGATGCCGGCCGATATGATGGCGCCGCCAATCTCACGCTCGCCATAAAGCAGCGCTACCGGATTGCCCATCGCCAGGGTATTCACTGAGCCGCCAAAGGCGTAAGAGGGTTTGTTATCGGGATCGTCGCGCCCTTGCAGGCCTTTGGGTTGTGGTGAGAGCATTTGGAATACACCACCCGCCATCATACTAACGCCTGCCATAATCAAATATGGGGACGCACCTGCAAGAGGTGTGAAGCTCAATATAGCACCGGCAACAACCAAAACCGCCCCCAGTATGGTCTGAAAGACCCCTGCTTTCTTCGAACCCTCCATAACCGGCGCAATGCGAATGTCGTTATCGCCGCCGAGGTTCCGGTAGTCTTCGACACCAATATTCCGCTTCCCGCGAAACACCGCGAACGTCATGCCGTTCTTTTTGGCGTTATAGAGGTATTGCTCCAGTCCATCAAAGTTAATACACAGGGCTTTCACCGCCTCTGCCGATGTCTGAACTGCCAGCTTGTGAACGCGCCCAAAACGCGCACCGAGTGCGCCATAAAGACGGATCGTCGTTAGTCTTGCCATATTGTTTTACCTTAGTTAACCGTCTGCTGACTGGCCTGCTTCGCTGGGTCAGCATCAGCCAGAAAAGTGAAATTAGCGAGTGATGTTCCGCCCTGGCCGATCACATCAAGTTTAAATGCGGTGATCTCGTCCGGGTATGTCATGCAAAGCCGCTCGAGCTCGGCGAGTAGTTTTTTAAGTTGTTCGGTCATATCTCAATATCTCCGTTGATAGAGCCACCAGCGCGCATCACTGTGCATTGCTGGTGGCGTATACCTAATCAAGCCCTGGCTTTATCGTTATAAATCTGACCGCCATTTCTCAGAGCGCGGCGGATCCCTTCGCTAACCTCATATTTGATTCTGTCACCAAGTGCTTTATCCAAAGCCGCGGCGTTTGAAGATGATGAGGTCTGCGAAGTCGAGTTCCCTTTGTTATCGACGTATATATCCACGTTTATCTGTGGAGAGTTCCCTCCGCTACCCTGCGCTCTTACACCCAATCGACCTGCTGAATCACGCGTAAGCGGCATAATCGCTTCCGGGCCCGCCTCACCAAACACGCCGCCTTTAGCGAACTTAGACGCCCCCTGGAAGGTGAAGTGTTGCGGTGAATCGTAGATCCCGTTGACATACTGGTGAAGTCCTGGCGATTCGAGTACGGCACCATTCGCAAAAAGACTTGTCCCGGAGTTTGCTGCATTGGCATAGGCCCCGCCCGGTGTGGTACCGCCGCCAGCAGCTCCATTTATCCAGCCCAGGGCCTGCTGGATGCCATAGACGATCAGCAGCCGGCTGGTTACATCCGTGATCATCTTGAGTATCGAGCGGGCAAACTGTTTGAAGTTTGCCGTTCCTGTGGTCGCAAGGTCAGATAGCATGTCGGATAAGCCGCTAAACGTTGCCCCAGCAACACTTCGCACGTTCTCATAGGTGTTTGTGGCTGAGTCGGCGTAATCTGCCCAAGCGCGTTTGGCACCAGCCTGCCAGTCCTGCCGCAGTTCGTCCTCTTTACGGTAGGTCTCTTCCTGATCCGCGAGAACCTTCCTCTGGGCCTCTGGGTTAAAGGCATAGGCTTCAGTCAGGCGCTGGCGGGTTGCCGCCCGTTCAGCCTCCCTCGCAGAGGTTCCTTGTGCGGACGCAGCAATCTCGGCCTGTTTAGCAGCCTGCTGCTGCCCAAATTTGATTGCCTGATCAGCCAGGGTGTTTAGCTTCTGCTGTTTGGCAATCTGATCGCCCAACCCGGCGTTTATGTCAGCCTGGGAGAGGAGCCTTTCTCTGCTGGCCAGCAATGACTTCTCATCGAGGGTAAGCGCCCGCCCTTTAGGGTCGTTCGCGGCGGCCTCGAGGATGGTGATTTTCGAGATCAGCTCCCACTGCTGCTTACGCTGCTGGCTGATCACGTCGTTTATATCGCGGTGTTCCTGCAGGGTTTTCAGTTGAGCCTGCAGCGTAAGAGTCTCTGCGCTCGAGCTGTCAAAACCACGATCGCCGGCAGAAACCTTAATTGCCGGTGTCTTAGCCGTTTTGGCGCTCTTATACATCTCGTCGATGCCTTTGCGCGCCCGGGCGATATCGGCATCTGACCAGAGGGTTACGCGTTGCGCCTCTGGTGCGAGCTGGGTCGCTTTTGCCTGCCGGGCATTTTCGGCAATCAGTTTGTTGAGGCGAGCCACTGCCTGCGAGTGTTTCTCTGTGGTGGTGGTACCGGCATCAAGGTATTTGTTCAGCTCCTGCTGGCCAGCTATCGCTGCTTCATTGGCTTCCTTAGTCTTACTAACGGATGCGGCATATCCCTCTTGGGATCGCGTGACAAACTCCATCGTTTTGATGTTTTCGATCAGGGCAGATTTGTCCACCATCATCGAGTTGTTCTTGAAACGCCCCCAAATACCCTCTTTGCTGTTTGCTTCAATCTCAGCAAGAATGTCTTTCATAGTCTGCAGCTTAGAAATATCACTATTGCGGCCAACGTTCAAAAGCTCATCCCACATGCTTTTCGCAGCGCTGCCCACCCTGTTTATTGCCCGCTCAATAATCCCCATATTGTCGAGAATTTGGGTGCTACGCTGCTGCTCAGCCTGACTGTAGGCTTTGGCAGCGGCCTCCGCCGCGCCCTCTTTGTCTCCCCGGCGCTCCAGCGATGAAATGTATTCGTACTGGCTGGCAGTCAGGTAGTGCATGGTGGAGTTCAGCTCTTCGGAAGCCTTGGTAGGACTGGCGTAAAGCTTCTGGAAATTCTTCACCGTGGCGTCCACGGACTGGCCCGTTGCCCGCTCCATTGCCATTGCCGCGCGGGTAACTGATTCGAGCTGTTCAGGCTTGAACGTACCAGCACCAGCAACCTGTGCGAGTGCGCGGGCCACTGCCGATACCTTCCCGCTGGCTCCGCCAATCTTGAGCGCCATATCCGCGAGCTGCCCGGCAGATTCAGCTGAATAGCGCCCGGTCAGTATCAACTGCTTGTTGAACTCCGTGGCCTCCTGTGCTCCCTGATACCAGGCGGTTGCCAGCGCCCCCGCGCCAACGGCCAGCGCACCGATCCCAAGTGTCGCCGGTGTAAGGGCTCCCGCCAGTGTGCGGAGATAACTTCCGACACCTGACACCGCTCCTTTCACACTACCAAACTGGTCTTTAATCTGCCCGCCCTGCTGGAGCAGGATCAGGAACGGAGACTGACCACCAGCCAGCTGAGTAGCAATATCAGTGAATTGTGCGGGAAGGGTACGCAAAGCGGCATTATATTGGCCGATAGAGATACCAGCCCGCTGCGCGGCCAGTTCCTGCCGGGATAGAGCCTGCGGCATGGCATCGGCGATCCCGGTCAGTTTCCGGCGTGTGTCCTCCAACTGCTGATTGAAGTGCTCGAACTGCGCGCCGTTGATGCGCCCGGCTTCGAAGTGTGCCACCAACTGCGCGTACTGCTCATCCAGCGAGTTGAACGCTCGGATCGTCGGGTCGATGGATCCCAGCAGGTTCTTCAGCGCCGCGGACTGCTTCTCTGCGGCTTGGGTAGCGGCCAGCTCTATCTGGGCGCGCGCTGCCGCCTCGCCGGTATCGGTTAATTTCAGGCGGGTTTGATCAAGGAGTTTTTGATAATGCTCGTACTCTTCGCTATCCAGCCAGCCTTTGCTGAATACGGCCTTTAGGTGATCCTGCTTATCTTCCAGCCTGCCAAGCGCGGCAACGGTCGGGTCGATGCTCTCCAGGAGGCCTTTAATTTCCTGGTGCTGGGCCCGAAGGGCTTCAGCCCCTTCTTTCGCAGAGGGCTTAACTCGTTTCGTCGCATCTGCCAGAGCGTCAGCGCCAGCCACGGCGCTGGCCGCCGCCTGGCCGAGTTTATCCAGTTCATTGCTGGCCGTTTTCAGATCGGATACGTCGGCCCGGAGAGTGATTGAAGCTATTTGGTCTGTCATCAGACCTCCTGTTAATGATATCGGTCACGAACGCCTGACCAGGCGGCCGGTGCTGCCGATCCGATTCTATGACCATGTGCCTGGCTGACTGCCTGTCCCCACGCCTGCAGCACATCATTGAGTGCGCCGGGATAGTTATCCGCAAACAGCCGGGCCGTATCCGCGTTAAACGGCATATCGGCCTCCCAGTCTGCAATCATGAAAAGCAGCGCTTCGGCGGTGGTGGGGGTGGGTTGATTCGGAGCGGCATGGAGTTCGGCAAGGGAGGGGATCTTAAACGTCAAAGTAAGCGGGGCGGGTTCGCCGCCCGGCTTAGTGACGTAGACGGCTTTTTTCACCGTCTCCATGACTGCTGCCCCAGCGTTGTTTTGATCAGGTCGTTCACAGCCTGATTTACGACATCGACATTGGCTGTGCTGCTTTCCACCTGGATATAACTGCGATCCCCCACTGACACGTTGAGGTTTTCCAGCTTCTTGCCCAGGGCATCCGGTAACTCGCCGCCGAAACGGTGATTAATGGCGGCCACCAGCTCGGTGCGGAATGCTTCGCTTTTATTGATGCCATGTCCCTGCCAGAGATGGCGCTGATCTACCTGAATATCTAATTTCATACGTAACCTTCCTGTTTGAGAATTTTTTCCATCAGCCCGCGCGCAATAGCGTTAAGAGTCGGGGCCACGTTGAGAGGGGATTTGCTGCGCTCGCCGTCCTGTATGCGCTTGATGACTTCCATCTGCTCTTTGGTAAGCAGGATGGGTTTGAAGTTCGGGTTGTACGCCATAACTGACCTCACTGTATATTTATCAGGGTCAATAATATTTCATAAAACGCAACACAACCACAATTCATTGCGAAAATCGGCACAATAGGCACAAAAAAAAGCCACCTGCTGGTGGCTCGATTTCACGCTACTTCAGAAATATTTTTTGAGCTCAGTCATGAAAGGCTCACGGACTCCGCTTGGTAACTGATTCTTAACACTATCAATATCTGTCCATGTATGATTCCAAACTTCTGCAGGATCCATTCCCGGGTGCGCTAGTTTTAATTTCTCCGCGAGGGTTTTAACTGCCCCACCATTAACTGAAAACCCAGATGAGCCATCCCTTACAAAGAACTCATCAAAACTCATATCTGTTGCTTTGAATTCTGCAGCTCGCTTACTGGCGATGGTTTCGGCGACCATACTCCCGCAGTGCTTACACTTGATAGCTTCGCTCTGGATCAGCTCCGCGCAAAACGGGCATTTCACCAGCCCGGCTGCAGAAGATGAACCTTTGCCAAAAATCAGCATGAGAACGCCCACCAGCACGATCAGCCCACCAATAATGATGTGGTTTTGCCGTGAAGCCATCAGGCCGATATTGTTCACCCTGCCATATCCGGTATCAACGCTGACATCGATGTTTAACGCCACCACTACCCAGAGAACGCCGATCACCAGCGCGAAAAAACCCAGCTTTTTCATTTTGTTTGCCCTGCTGTGAAAGAATACACGCATCATATCAGGGGGATTTTGCACCCCCTATGCAATTTTTATTTCCCGTCAGCTATCCAGATCCGCGGTCCCGCCCACCAGGTTAAGCAGGATGTCGTCGAGCTCTTCCCTCGCTTCGCGCCGTTCGCTGGCCAGCAACCATTTCAGCACGTCCACGGCCTCGCGCTGGTGGCGGGGCCGGAGAGTTATCAGCTTTTTATCCAGCCAGTCCTCCCGGTCGCTGACCTCCTGCCGATGCTCCGCGCCGTACTGCCAGCCCAGCTCCTTGCTGGCGGTGTGGCGCATCTCATACAGCCAGTTCCAGTATTCGAACTCACGCACCACGTCAGAAAGGGTATGCGGATCGGGCAGAACGTCGCAAAAACCGCTGTGCGCTTCGCTGCGGGCATTCTCAACCTCAAAATAGCGATCTGCGCCGGATATGGAGTTGCTGGGCGCCTCCTCCTCAGTCATGCCAAAGCTGTCACCCACCAGCAGCGCCGACTGGTCAATCAGCAGTTCTGCGGCCACCGGCTCCATAGCGGCATCATAGCTGCCGTAATGCGCCCTTACCTGGCGGGCGCAGTCGATGTTGCTTCTGGCCAGACTGAGGAAGTGCTGCGGGTTATCCATAAACAGCGTGCCGAACGCCACGTTTAGCAGGTCTGTGCCATTGAGCACCAGCCAGTCCCGGTACCGCTTCTCTGCGTCCTTCGGTTTGATGTTCAGCTTCTGCAGGGCTTCCTCGGCGGCGGCCAGGTGCGCCGGTTCGTTCAGCCGGATCACCTCCAGTACCCAAAGATAGGCGTCGGTCTGCTTATGCCCGGTTACCACTTTCTGCGGCGGTAGCGGCTTCACAGTCGCCAGTTCGCTGCTGTGTATCGGGGCCGGGATGGTGAACAGCGCCGCGTGGGCTGGGTTGTCATCAAACAGGCCGCTGCGTTTGCAGACGGCGCGCACCGTAGTGGTTTTGATGCCCAGCTCACCAGCAATACGGCCATAACCCAGGCCCCGGAGTTTAAGGCGGATGATCTCCGCCTTTTGCTCTGTAGTTAGGCGCATCCTGATACCCCCTTTTTTTTCGTGGCTGCCAGGGTAACAAGTGCCCGTTGCTGTTGCTCCACCGTCACTTCCCCGGCGGGATCCCCGGCAAGGTTATAGCGCGGCCCACCAGCGGCCAGCGCTTTCAGATAGGATGTGCGCCGGGTGTAGATGGCGATGGCGGCCCGCACCCTGGCCCCGCCGGTAATGCCCCGGGCGCGCATGTCGGCGGCTATCAGTTCGGCAGCACCCACCACCAGCGGGCGCGGCGCGTCCAGATTGAATGCTGTAGGCCAGTGAGTAATCAGCAGCTCCATCTTTTTGCGGTTGTACCGACTGCGCTTTGTGCCTGCTGCTGCGCCAGCGCCTGCATGAGCCGCTTTCTCTGCTGAGTCCGTGTTACGGGGTGGTTTTGCCGCTGCGCCTGTTGTGGCGCGTTTCAGGCTCAATACCGGGCGTTTCTGTTCTTCCATTTTCGGCATCCTCAGAAGGGGATCTGATCGTTGTAGGGCTGGCTCTGGTCATAATCGTCGTAGCCCTGCGCTGGTGGTCGCGGTTCCTGCGCGCGGCGCAGCGCGTCGGTTGCCTGCCCCTGCTGGCCTTTCTTCCCGCCCGGGCGCGCCGTTCTGGCGCTGATCACGCTGTCGGCGATCACCTGATACCCGGTCTGTGTGCCGCCGTCGTTACCCGTCCACTGGTTCACCTGCATATTGCCTGCCACGCTCACCAAGTCGCCCTTCTGGTGCTTTGCCAGCGCCTCGGCCTGTCTGCCGAACGCGGTAATCGCCAGCCAGAAAGTGGCCTCGCCGTTCTCTGCTTTCTGACACGGCAGCGTCACCGCCATGCGGGTAAACGCCATCGGGTTGCCATTGCCGGTGGTGCGGCTCTGTACATCCGCTACCAGCCGACCGTATGCTGAAATTTGTGCTGTCATGGGTGAAATCCTCACGCTAAAGAGATAAACCGGCACGTTTCAGGCTGTTATGCGGGATAACCTGGGATAACTCTGGGATAAACTCATAAGCATTAAACTCCTGTTATATAAGTAATCTCTTGTCAGTTATCCCGCTATCCCACTTATCCCAGCCATTTACGCACGTATAAGGGAATTGCTACTGGCTGGATTAATCCTCTTCGACATCCACCAGCACAACAAACCTTTGCTGCGTGCCGTTAATGCTGATGGTTCTACTATCCAGCCGCCCCTTCTCTTTCCGAACGAGCATGCCGGCATCTTCCAGCGCCTCGCCCCCCAGTTTTTTCTGGATACCGCAGAGGATCTCCACCTCAAACACGGAAGGGATGATGTGGTACTCCTTACGCCCGTCCTCCCGGCGACCATCCACCAGATACCCGGCAAGGTTCTGGATACGCTGTGCGTGGGTCTGATCCATATTCCCGTTAACCTTGCTGGTGGTGTAAGGCTGGAATCGTGAGAGGCCATAACGCTGGATGAAGTCACGCGCACGCGTAACCACCTGGTGCTTTTCACGATTGCCCAGGCCATAGCTTTCCAGCCAGTCATTAAAGCTCCGGCGAACGGCGGCACTGCACGCACTGGCGCACCACCCGGTTAATGGTGCTGACAACGTGGCGGCAGCATCCAGCAGGGCAAATCGCGTGGCCACACGTTTAACCTGCGGCGACGCGCCTACGGGCAGACTGTTTATCCACTCTTCTTCTCGAGCATTCACCATCCGGATGGCGGATTCTTTATCCGCTGCCAGGAGTGCGATCCACTCGCGCCCGACAGCACCGCAGTAGCGGGCCGCTTCACGCTTAATGGCACGGGAATGCTGATCGCCATCATCCATGCCGTTGAATTCCACCGTATCCACGAAGGGTACACTGACCAGGCGCACCAGTTGCCCGGCTTTAGGGCTGATCCCGCTTTTCAGCATGAAGGTTTCGAAATCCTCTTCGCCGGTACTAAGTGCGGCCACCGTCCATCGCAGCACGGCGCGGTTACCGCCTTCTTTGGCCCCTTGTACTTTGCCCACACCGTTAAAAAGCGTGTATGCGCTGGTGGATACCTGCCGGGCATCACCGCCCTGGCCGATCTCGTCGATAGGCAAAAAACCGTCATTGCGCGATGCGGCTTCCACCGTCATCCCATAGGCGGTAGTAAACCAGGAGAGTTTCAGCATGTCAGGCACACCATAGATGCTCGATGCGGCCTCGACCGTCGTGGTCTTACCTGCCGATGACTGCGCAAACAGGTGAATGCCGAAGCAGGATCCGCCCGCCAGTGAGTTGAGAGGGGCGGCTAATGCCACTAGCGCACCCAGCATCATCGACTGATTGCCTCGCATCAGTGCCGCCACGTTCTCACGCCACTGCTTTGCGTTGCCACGCACTACATAGCCCGCCACCGCCGATGTTCCACCACTGAACGCAACCGGCATATCAGGCTGTCCGACAATCTCCCCGTCTGGCATGACGTAAGCACCGCAGTGCCAGCCGGCGGTTTGCGTGATAGTCCATTGAGTACGTTCACCATGCCGCTGCAGGTAATCACCCAGGATATCGAGCAGGGATTTGCGGGTCGTAATATTTACCCCGCGGGATCGCAACCTGGCCCATCCTGCAGGCTGCCCGACCTCACGGCGTGGTACCGCCTCAAACATTACTGCGGCGCTGCCCTCTGGCCGGAGCCGGATTACCAGATAGCTTTCACGTCCGTCCTGGCCGATCCCTACCGTCGCCAGCTCATCGCACAACCACGTTTCTTTCTCGTCGGTCTCTCCGGTATCCCGGTTATATTTCGGCTCAACCCAGTACAGGCCGCCATGCCGAAGACTCACATAAGGCTTTTGCACGTTTGGTTTATGCCTGGTATGAGAGCCAATCTCAATTATTTCCGCTGGCACAGTCACTTTTTCTCCTTGCGGCAGGTATAGCGATTCGTTGAATGTTGCGCTGGCTGACTGGAGACCATCACGCTGGCGCAGATCATCCCAGTCGGCCTTTTCTTCGCCCGGCGGTAGCGCCACCTGTCCGGAGACGAGTTCAGCGGCGCGTTCTGCGCTGATTCGTCCGGTGTTCACCATGGATTTCCCCTGCTCATCCAGTTCTCCCGGCGCGTGCCAGTCGTTATCCGCGGCAATGACGATCTGTGCCTGCGGGTATTGCTGGCGCATCACCTGCGCCACGGGCAGCAGATTCCCGGCGTCAATCGCCACCACCGCCAGCGCGTCGGGGCGCATCAGGTGAACAGACAGGACGGTTGCGAGCCCTTCACCGATAATCACTGTCTGCGGCGAATGAGCGGGGTTAATGACGTGATATGCCCCCTTTTTCGCCGAACCGGTAAGCAGACGTTTTTCACCATCAGCCGTAATGGTCTGCGCGGCAGCTGTTGCGCCGGATTCATTCACCAGGGTCAGTACCAGGGCCCCATCAGGCAGGATCGGATAGGTAAACCCGGGCAGCCCCTTGCCAGCCAGGTAAGCGGATTCAGCAGGTTGTGCCTGCGCCGTCAGCGCCGTCAGCTTAGAAGAGAAGCGCGCCGTGCGCGCCGCCTGCTCCAGGGCTTGCTGCTGCGCCAGCGCCGCCCGGCGTTCTGCCTGGTCCTTTTGCTGCTGGGCACCACCCTGGCTGGTGGAATTGCGTACGTCCTGCACGTTCATCCCCAGCGCATCAGCCACCAGCTGAGCGGCCCGGGTGGCGTCACAGCTGTTCACTTTTTTCACCAGCTCCAGTCCGTCCCCGGCACCGCAGTTATTACAGAAGTGCGCACCACGCCCGTCATCATCGAATCGGAAACGGTCTTTACCACCACAGGCAGGGCATGCAACCTGCGCACGGGGCGAGGCGGGAACGTCGATTCCCATCAGCGAAAGAACATCAGGCCAGCGCCCGGCAGCGGCATCGGATACCTGCCGGATCATGTCGATACTACGCATGGAAAATGCCTCCTTTCGACAGGCTGTCGCTCATATCCCGCAGCATATCCAGCCAGATTTCATGGCCCCATTGGGTCAGCAAACCATTAGCCAGGCAGCCGGTCAGCAGCTCCGTGGCCACCGCCTCCCAGTGGGTGTATTCCTGTTCAATCGGAGAGAGCATCCAGCTATCCACCAGCAACAGAATCCCGCTTTCACCGTCAGTTACCGCCACGTGGACGATCTGCCCGTTCACTGGCAGGGGAAACCACTCACCGCCATTCTCCTGGCGCAAACGCAGAAGAACCGCAGCAGCAAACTCGTTAACCAGCATGGTCAGGCGCGCATTGTGGGCTGTACGCTTCACTTGGTTTCCTCCGGCGGGGTGATCGTATAGCCGCAGCGTTTGAGGAACTGGACCATACCTGCAGGGGTAATCAGCACTTCCTCTTCAGAAAGCGGGCGAGCGGACGCTATGCCGTTGTTGGTATAAAGCTGCCAGCGGCTACCAGCCGGGAAGCTGGCAACGGTCGCAGCATCAGCGCGACGTACGAGATCGTAAATGTCGTTCATTCGCCGAACCCCGCATCGTTCAGGTTATCCCAGACGGTATGGGCCAGCCGGCGGCTGAGGGAAAGCAGTGTTTTGAGGTCGGTTTCATCTACCTTATCGCTGACCATTTCAGTGGCGATCAGCAGCGCGCACAGCTCTGTAGTGGTTTCGATTGTGTTCTGTCGCTCGGTTCTGTTCACGCTGCCACCTCCTGGCGGATGCGTCCGGCGAAGAAACAGACGTGATCGCGCGCCAGGGTACGGCGTGCTTCTCGTTCAGATACAGCAGAGATATGGTGAATAACAGGTTTGATTGTCGGGCAATCGCGGCGAACTGCGGCGATAATCCAGATAAATTGCGGATTCTGGGTAGGGGTAGTAGCCATCATGATGGCAGCCTCCTTGTACTTAATTAAGGAGTCACCACCAGAGTTTCCACGCTCGAGGGTGGTGACACTGACAGGGGTGGAAATACCGGCGTACAAGGGAACCGGCCAGCCTTTCGGCTGCCCTATCAGCGCCACCATAGAAGAATATCGACCCTGTTGGGCAATATAGAAATATGCTGGGGCTGCGACAATAAAAAAGACGCTCATGGCGTCTACAGTCGCCTTGTACAAATTCGGGTTTCCACGCCCGGCACCAGATTTTGCTGGCGCGGGATAACCATACACTTGTCGTATTGACACAGGCAAGCCCTTTTTGTGCATGGGGTGCATATTGTGGTTCACGGCATTATTCATCGGCTTCGCCCTCAACTTCCGGCAGTTGCGGCTGGTGGTCACGCCAGAGCTGCGCTTCCTCATGGCCCAAGTTCTCCTTCTCCTTCCGGCACGCCTGCATGTCGTGGCCACGCTTACTCGCCTTGCGGGTGTACTTCGCTTTGCGGCGCGTGAAGTCATTCAGGAACGCGAACGGCACTCCGTAGGAACCTGTTTTACGGATGGATGGGATCACTTGGCGGAATACCCAGTTACTGAACCGGTGCGCGAACGTGCCCGGCGTAGTGGCTTTGCGGCTCCTGGAGATCAGTTTGTAGAAACCGGATTCTGCCACAGCGTTTACCACCGGATTACCCGGGCCAGCATGAATACCCTGAATTGAAGTTAGGGTATTCTCATCGCTGTCCAGAGCCGCTACAGCTTTCGAAGGGTTGCCGATCTCCAGCGCCTTGCATACGTCCGCCGCAACAAACCATGGCTCCCCATCGATTTTGACGATCCGCACTTTGGCACCCTCAAACCTGATCACTGAAATATCGCTTTCACCAGCCCGGTAAATATCCTTCTGGCTGGCTTCAGAGTGAGCGAGGTCCTGACCGGCTAAGGTCATATTATTTTTCATCAGGATTTTCCTTATTCGGTGACGTTGTCCGGGTACAGTTTCAGAATGTCTTCAACGTCCAGCTGGTTAAGCGGCTGGTGGCCATTAATAACTGCGCTGGCATTAACCAGGGCGATCACCTTCTGCACGTCTGCGCGCTTAATGAAGCGGTAACGGAAATGGCTGCCAATACCATCAGGGTTAGCTTCGTCGATACGCTCAAATTGCATATCGAGGCGACGCTCCAGATCCGTAAGGTAATTCCGGCCAGAGGATAGGCGACAATGCCGCAGGATTTCATTTTCAGTGATGCCGTCAGCGCCAGAACGCAGAATCAGCAAACGGGCTTTATGCTTCTTAGGCACTGGCTTTGAATAGAGCGAATGGCTATCATGACCACCAGCAATATTAATTTGCGCATCAGGTACAGGTTTGTTTTGTTCACTATGACGCTCGGTAGCACGGGCGTTTTTTATTTCCATTACGCCACCTCGCCACGAGATTCAGCGATACGCTGATTTACCCACTCATCAATTTCACTCTCTACGAACGCGATAGCGCGAGAGCCAATTTTAATGGAGGAAGGGAAGCGCTTCTCACTAATCAAGCGATAGATCCACGCCTTACTGTAACCAGTGCGGCGCTGAACTTCAGGAAGGCGTATGAGTGACTTAGACATATTTACCTCGTGACGTCTATGGTGGTGTACGAGGCATATTTCAGCAGAACAAATCTTTCTAATGTGGAAGTTTCAAAAATTTAAATGGAAGTAAGATGAGTTCACTTTTGGAAGTATGTTTACTGAATTGGAAGCATGTTTATTGAACTGGAAGCGATCTGCACCGCTTGGCAGACTGTTTTGGAAGTGACAATCGCCAAGCGCCTGCAGATGGAAGTCATGAATCTGGTAATTTGGAAGTATGCTGCTTTAGCGCGTCTCGAACTAAGTTTTCTAGTGCTCTCCCAGTCACATCCACCCCCGCCCCAAATCGATTAATCGCTTGCGCGGCCCCACGTGCTACAGCCGACACATTGAGTTCGCCACCTCGCTTAAAGCTTTCACCAGATTTGCTTAATGCGATCGCCATTCCAGCAATCATCATTAAGGCTGTATCTCTTCCTTTAAAGTTATCCCACTCACAGGACTGTTCGGGGATATCAACAAATTCCTGATGATGTGATTGTGATGAGGGCGCGTACTTAGTCTCTATTGCAGACACATTAATTTTAGTTTCTCTAGTTTGCAACGTTGGGAATTCTATAACCTTCACTAATTCAGGTATAAAGTCTTCTATCTCTTCACGTAGAAAACCATTGGTATGAAGACGCTGATCAAACCAATCATCAATGCCAGGCTCTTCATCATTTCTTATAGGAAGGCATTTCATTTTAGTGATTATGTTTAATTTATCTATTAGCCACTCAGTGTTTTCTTCAACGCCACCATCAGGGAATACTGTTTCAATAGTATAAAAATCAGTGATTTTTTTAATTTCAGGTAAAAAAATCCCCATTTCAGAAATTTTCATTTTTAGCCAATTGCAAACATCAACAATTGTTGCCTCACCAGAACGTGACTCATGACGTGAAATAATTTGGAGGCGCTCGACAAGTCGACATACTGACACAAACTCAGACTCCACCTTTGAAAAATCACCTTTAATATCGAGCATTAACCACCTCACACCTCTGGTTTCACGGCCATATCTTTCCGCAGAGGACTACGGATTTTCGGGGATCAATCTAGACATAGCCTTATTCTTTGTCTGTCTACTGGAGTCTACTATGGTGTAGTAACACTGTCTATTCGTCCAGTTACGAGACTTTGCCAAACGAGCCGTGAACCACATTTCCACCCTGTTCCAGGCTATCCATATAGTCGGCATACCACTGAAGCATTTCGCGGCGGCCGTCCAGATACTGGGCGTGGTTGTACGTGCCGCGGATTGAGTTTTTATCGACGTGAGCCAGCTGCGTTTCAATCCACGCCGTGTTGTAGCCCTGTTCGTGAAGGATGGTACTCATTGTGTGGCGGAAGCCATGGCCGGTTACTCTTCCAGCATATCCAATGCGACGGATCAGAACGTTCATTGCCATCTCGCTCATTGGTTTGCTGTGCTGGATCCTGCCGGGGAAAATAAACCGGTAATTGCCGGTGATGAGCCGCAGCTGTTCCAGGATGGAGATCGCCTGGTCGGATAAAGGAACACAGTGAGGGCGACGCTTTTTCATGCGTGCTGGTGGCACTTCCCACAGACGTTTATCGAAATCTATTTCAGTCCACTCGCCCTGGCGTAGTTCGCCCGGGCGTAACCCGGTAAGAACCTGCAGGCGCATCGCCAGCTTAACAACAGAACTGCCGCTATACGTGTTCAGCGTGCGGAAGAACTCTGGAAGTTCGTCACTGGCGAGAAAAGCGTAATGCTCTTTCTTATGAGGCGCAAAGGCACTGGCTAGATCCGGGGCCGGGTTATAATCAGCCCGGCCAGTAACAATGGCGTACCGCCACACCTCACCGCAACGCTGTCTCACCTTCCTGAGTTTCTCTGTTGCGCCCCGCTCATCCAACTTCGAGAGAACGGCCATGAGCTCCATCGGTTTGATATCAGCGATCGGTCGTCGCCCGATTATCGGGAAAACGTCGGCCTCAAAGGTTTTCATCATCTCTTCGCCGTAGGACTCAGACCAGCGGTCAATGCGCTTGGCGTACCACTCGCGGGCGATCGCCTCAAAGGTGTTTTCGTTGCGGCCCTGCTTCGCCAGCTTATCTTCTTTGCGCACATCGCTGGGATTAATGCCACCAGCTACCTGCTTACGGGCATCATCACGTTTGAGCCTGGCATCATTCAGGGACACATCGGGATAAGTGCCCAGCGAAATCATCTTGGGCTTACCGTCGAAACGGTAACGGAAACGCCACCCTCTCGATCCGTTCGGCTCGATGAGCAGAGAGAGGCCATTGCCATCATTGAGTGTATAGGACTTCTCACGCGGCTTAGAGCGCCTGATTTCAAGGTCTGTGAGGGGCATTGTGTATAGTTCCAAAGTGTAGAGCGCGGGCTATACGCATTACTATACACATGAATGTATAGATTTGAGTAGACGTTAGTTTACGTCAAAATACGGAGATATTAGCGGAAGCCTTGTGATTACTGGGTTTGATTGACTTGAGTAGACGTTAAAAGAAGTGTGTTTGGAGCGGGCGAAGGGAATCGAACCCTCGTATAGAGCTTGGGAAGCTCTCGTTCTACCATTGAACTACGCCCGCTTTGAGGTGCGTAAGGCATTATAGACTTTACGCACCTTCTGACAAGACTCCCGATGACTAAGTGGCGATTAAATAGTCACTTAGCACTTCGGTTTGCTGCCCTGCGCCGGCAAGTAGCGCACCGGATCGATAGCCGTCGCCCGGTAGCGGATCTGGAAATGCAGCGCCACGGTGTTAGAGCCGGTACTGCCCATGGTGGCAATCTTCTGTCCGGCCTTCACGTTTTGGCCGTTGTTAACCAGCATCGAATCGTTATGGGCATAGGCGGTGATGTAATCCTCGCCGTGCTTAATCATGATCAAATTACCGTAGCCGCGCAGCTGATTGCCGACGTAGACCACTTTTCCCGCATCGGAGGCATACACTGGTGCGCCTCGGGTACCGGCGATATCAATGCCTTTGTTGCCGCCTTCGGAGGTGGAGTACGGCATCACCACTTTACCGCTCGCAGGCCAGACCCAGCAGCGCTGCCCGACCGGAGGCCATGACGATTTAGGCACCACGTAAGATGGCGTCACCGCGGCGGTTTTACCGCTGCTTTTCGACGAGGATTTTTTTGCAGTCGCACCGTTAACCTTCAGTTTTTGCCCCACTTCGATGGTGTAGGGCGCAGAGATGTTGTTGAGCCGCGCGAGATCCCTCACGCTGGTGCCGGTCGACCGCGCAATGCGATACAGGGTATCGCCGCGTTTAACGGTATATACAGGACCAGAATCCGATGATTGGCTGCCCGCGCAGCCTGCCAGTAGCAAGGCCAGGATCAGGCAAAACAGAGCAGAAACGGGATTTTTCGTCGGGCTTCCTGCGAACACAACAGTTCCTCGGTCGGCGTGAATGGCCGCGCTATCATAACAGCCTCACTGCCGATGCCCAAGAGCACCCTATACGACAAAAAGCCTACGGGTGATTAGGCTATACTCGCCCGGCCCGATCGCGCTGAACTTACCTGAACGCTGTAAGTCAGTCCCATCCGGCGATATCAGCTCGGGAGTCACTATGGGAACACAGGAACACGTCATTCTGGTAAACGATCGGGGCGCCGTTATCGGCACGCAGGAGAAGTACGCTGCGCACACCTCGCATACCCCCCTTCATCTGGCATTCTCGTGCTGGCTTTTCAACGCCCATGGCGAATGCCTGGTAACGCGTCGCGCCATGAGCAAAAAGGCCTGGCCCGGCGTGTGGACTAATTCGGTTTGCGGTCATCCACAGCTGGACGAAGCCCCGGAGCAGGCGCTGATCCGTCGCTGCCGCTTTGAGGTGGGTATAGAAATTACGGATATTCTTTCGGTTGCCCCGGCATTTCGTTACTGCGAAACCGACCCTTCCGGGATTGTCGAAAACGAGCTCTGCCCGGTGTTTGCCGCGCAGGCTGACGGCGCCGTGGCGATTAATCGTGATGAAGTGATGGATTATCAGTGGGTCAAACTGGACGCGCTGCTCTGCGCGTTACAGGCTACGCCCTGGGCCTTTAGCCCGTGGATGGTAATGGAGGCCCACGAGGCCAAAGCCGAGCTGCTGGCTTACGCTGCCCGCGCACATAAATAAAAAAAGCCCCGACGCGATTAACGCCGGGGCTTTTTAATAACTTAACGACTTACTTTACTGGACGCATCGCCGGGAACAGGATCACGTCGCGGATGGTGTGGCTGTTGGTGAACAGCATAACCATACGGTCGATACCAATACCCAGACCTGCCGTTGGCGGCAAACCGTGTTCCAGTGCGGTCACGTAGTCTTCATCGAAGAACATCGCTTCGTCATCGCCCGCGGCTTTCGCGTTAACCTGGTCCTGGAAGCGCTGCGCCTGATCTTCCGCATCGTTCAGCTCGCTAAAGCCGTTGCCGATTTCACGGCCACCGATGAAGAATTCGAAGCGGTCAGTGATCTCTGGGTTCTCGTCGTTACGACGCGCCAGCGGAGACACTTCGGCCGGGTATTCGGTGATAAAGGTCGGCTGAATCAGATGCGCTTCGGCCACTTCTTCGAAGATCTCGGTCACGATACGGCCCTGACCCCAGCTCTTCTCAACCTTGATACCGATGCTTTCAGCGATCGCTTTCGCCGAGTCGAAGTTATCCAGATCGGCCATCTCGGTTTCCGGACGGTACTTCTTGATAGCCTCGCGCATGGTCAGCTTGACGAACGGCTTACCGAAGTCGAAGACTTCTTCACCGTAAGGCACTTCGGTTTTGCCCAGAATATCCTGCGCCAGGGTACGGAACAGGGATTCGGTCAGCTCGATCAGATCTTTGTAATCTGCGTACGCCATATAGAGTTCCATCATGGTGAACTCTGGGTTATGACGAACGGAAATGCCTTCGTTACGGAAGTTACGGTTGATTTCAAATACGCGATCGAAGCCGCCAACCACCAGACGCTTGAGGTACAGTTCCGGCGCGATACGCAGGTACATGTCCAGGTCCAGTGCGTTGTGATGGGTGATGAACGGACGCGCAGACGCACCGCCCGGGATCACCTGCATCATTGGCGTTTCCACTTCCATAAAGTCGCGGCCAACCATGAACTGGCGGATACCGGCCATGATCTGAGAGCGAATTTTGAAGGTGTTGCGGGAGTCATCGTTAGAGATGAGATCCAGGTAACGCTGACGGTAGCGTGCTTCCTGATCCTGCAGGCCGTGGAACTTGTCCGGCAGCGGGCGCAGGGCTTTGGTCAGCAGACGCAGCTCGGTGCAGTGAATGGACAGCTCGCCGGTCTTGGTTTTGAACAGCTTACCGCGGGCACCGAGGATATCGCCCAGATCCCACTTTTTAAACTGCTCGTTGTAGATGCCTTCTGGCAGGTCGTCACGCGAAACGTACAGCTGAATACGGCCGCCCACGTCCTGCAGGGTGATGAAGGACGCTTTACCCATAATACGGCGGGTCATCATGCGGCCGGCAACGGCCACTTCGATGTCCAGCGCTTCCAGCTCTTCGTTCTCTTTAGCGTCGAAGTCAGCGTGCAGTTGGTCTGAGGTGCGATCGCGGCGGAAATCGTTCGGGAACGGCACGCCCTGCTCACGCAGTGTAGCCAGCTTCTCGCGGCGGGTTTTCAGTTCATTATTAAGATCTGCTACCGCGTCAGCGCTCTGTACTTGTTGTTCAGACATGTTGGTTCCTCATAACCCTGCTTTCAAACTTGCTTCGATAAATTGGTCCAGGCTGCCATCCAGCACCGCCTGCGTGTTACGGGTTTCAACACCGGTACGCAGGTCTTTAATGCGGGAGTCATCAAGGACATAAGAACGGATCTGGCTGCCCCAGCCGATGTCAGATTTGTTGTCTTCCATCGCCTGTTTCTCAGCATTTTTCTTTTGCATCTCCAGTTCATAAAGCTTGGCTTTCATCTGCTTCATGGCCTGGTCTTTGTTCTTATGCTGGGAACGGTCGTTCTGGCACTGCGTTACCGTATTGGTTGGGATGTGCGTAATACGCACCGCCGATTCGGTACGGTTAACGTGCTGACCACCCGCACCGGAGGCGCGGTAAACGTCGATACGCAGGTCAGCCGGGTTGATTTCGATATCGATATCGTCTTTCACTTCCGGATAGACAAACGCGGAGCTGAAAGAGGTGTGGCGACGACCACCGGAATCGAACGGACTCTTACGCACCAGGCGATGAACGCCGGTTTCAGTACGCAGCCATCCATAAGCGTAATCACCAATAATTTTGACGGTGACAGATTTCAGACCCGCCACTTCGCCTTCGGATTCTTCGATGATCTCGGTCTTGAAGCCGCGTGCCTCAGCCCAACGCAGATACATACGCGTCAGCATGCTGGCCCAGTCCTGCGCTTCTGTCCCGCCGGAACCGGCCTGGATATCGAGATAACAATCGGCGCTGTCATACTCACCGGAGAACATACGACGGAATTCAAGCTGAGCCAGCTTCTCTTCCAGCACGTCGAGTTCTGCAACGGCTTCGTTGAACGTCTCTTCGTCGTCGGCTTCAATTGCCAGCTCCAGCAGCCCGGAAACATCCTCCAGACCCTGCGCCATTTGATCCAACGTATCGACGATGGCTTCGAGAGAAGAACGTTCTTTACCCAGCGCCTGTGCGCGTTCAGGTTCGTTCCAGACGTCCGACTGTTCCAGCTCGGCGTTTACTTCTTCAAGACGCTCTTTCTTAGCATCATAGTCAAAGATACCCCCTAAGAACGTCGGAGCGCTCCGTGAGGTCCTGAATGCGGTTCTTTACCGGATTAATTTCAAACATGGTCTGTTTTCTTTTATGGACGAGTAAAATGCGGTGATAAGGGCGGAATTGTACCGGATTCACGCCCTGTTTTATAGCGGAATAGTGATGCTAAAGTGGCCAGATATGGTCGATGATGATTTGCAGCGTGCGGTTGCCGCGAAACTCGTTGATATCCAGTTTGTAGGCCAGCTCGACTTCGCGCACGCCGTTATCCGGCCAGACCGCGGTATCGACGTTAAAGGCGATCCCATCCAGCAGCGGCCCACCGCCCACCGGCTCAACCATCACTTTCAGGTGACGCTCGCCAACCAGACGCTGTTGCAGCAGGCGAAAACGCCCGTCGAACAGCGGCTCCGGGAACATCTGTCCCCACGGCCCGGCGTCGCGCAGCATCTGCGCCACCTCCATAGTCATATCGGCAGCCGCTAACGGGCCGTCGGAGATCACCTCACCCTGCAGCAGGGCCGGATCCAGCCAGTCGGTCACCAGCTCGCTGAACAGACGCTGAAACTGATCGAACTTCGCCTCTTCAAGTGATAAACCCGCCGCCATCGCGTGGCCGCCAAACTTTATCATCAGCCCCGGATGCAGCGTATCCAGCCGCTCCAGTGCGTCACGCATATGCAGCCCCTGAATGGATCGACCGGAGCCTTTCAGCGTCCCGTCTCCGGCAGGAGCAAACGCAATCACCGGACGGTGAAAACGCTCTTTGATGCGCGAGGCTAAAATGCCGACCACGCCCTGATGCCACTCCGGGTGATACATGGCCAGCCCGCCGGGCAGCGTCTCGCTGCTGCGTTCCAGCTTTTCACAGAGGGTCAGGGCCTCGGCCTGCATCCCCTGCTCAATCTCTTTGCGGGTCTGGTTCAGGGCATCCAGCTCGCTGGCCAGCACCCGCGCCTCACCGATGTTGTCGCACAACAGCAGCGCCACGCCGACCGACATATCATCCAAACGCCCCGCCGCGTTCAGACGCGGCCCAAGAGCAAAGCCCAGATCGCTGGCAGCCAGCTTCTGCGGATCGCGGTTGGAAATTTCCAGCAGTGCCTTAATGCCCGGACGGCATTTACCCGCACGAATGCGGCTCAGACCTTGCCAGGTCAGAATGCGGTTGTTGGCATCCAGCGGCACTACGTCGGCCACGGTGCCGAGCGCCACCAGATCCAGCAGCTCAGCCAGATTGGGCACCGCAATCCCGCGCGCGTCAAACCAGCCTTTATCCCGCAGCAGCGTGCGCAGCGCCAGCATCAGGTAGAACGCGACCCCCACGCCCGCCAGCGATTTTGACGGAAACGCACATTCGCGCAGATTGGGGTTAACGATGGCTTTTGCCGCCGGGAGCGTGTCGCCGGGCAGGTGGTGATCGGTGACCAGCACCGGGATCCCCAGTTTGTGCGCATGATCGACACCGGCATGGGACGAGATCCCGTTATCCACCGTCAGGATCATCTGCGCGCCGCGCGCGTGCGCCTGATCGACCACTTCCGGGCTCAGGCCGTAGCCGTCCTCAAAGCGGTTCGGCACCAGATACGCGACGTTATCGCACCCCATCGCCCGCAGGCTGAGCACGCTCAGTGCGGTGCTGGTGGCACCATCCGCATCAAAATCACCGACAACGATGATCCGTGTCCCTTCGCTAAATGCCTGGTAAAGCAGTTCGGCTGCGCGATCCACACCGCTGAGCTGCTGCCAGGGCAGCATGCCTTTTACGCCGCGTTCAAGGTCGCCCGCGTTATGCACGCCGCGACTGGCGTACAGCCGACGCAGAAGGGGGGGCAGATCGGCGGGCAGATCTGCATGTGCATCCACCTCACGGCGACGAAGCTGTATCGTTGATTTCACGTGAATTATTTACCGCCAAACTGTTTCTGGTGCGCGTCGAGGAACTCTTTCATCTCTTTCGGCCCCTGATAGCCCGGCACCACATAGCCGTTGCTCAGCACGATAGCCGGAGTTCCGGTCACGCCGAACTGCACGCCCAGCGCGTAGTGGTTCGCAATATCGATATCGCAGGAAGCAGGCTGAACGCCTTTGCTGCTCATCGCATCATCGAACGCTTTTTTGCGATCTTTGGCGCACCAGATGGCCTTCATATCCTGTTCTGGTTTGCTATTGATGCCCGCGCGCGGGAATGCGAGGTAGCGCACGGTGATCCCCAGCGCGTTGTAGTCTTTCATCTCTTCATGCAGCTTGTGACAGTAGCCGCAGGTGATGTCGGTAAACACGGTAATGACGTGTTTTTCCTGCGCAGCTTTGTAGACGATCATCTCTTTTTCCAGCGCATTCAGGTTTTTCATCAGCATCTGGTTGGTGATGTTCACCGGCTGAGCGCCGCTCACGTCGTACATCGGGCCCTGCAGAAAGTGCTTACCGTCTTCGGTGACGTACAGCACGCCGCCGTTGGTCAGCACCGTCTTCAGCCCTGCGACCGGCGCAGGTTGAATATCACTGCTGGTGACGCCGAGCTTCGCCAGCGATTGTTTAATGGCCGCATCGTCAGCGTGGGCCAGACCGGATAATGAGGCTGCCAGCAGAGAGAACAGCACTAAAGACTTTTTCATATTCATTCCTGTTGCGATTCAGCACTCACGCGCGTGGGTGATGCTGTTGGTGTAGCTGCCGCAGGCGTTCCGTCGCGACATGCGTATAGATTTGCGTCGTTGACAGGTCACTGTGCCCCAGCAGCATCTGGACCACGCGCAGATCGGCGCCATGGTTTAAAAGATGGGTGGCAAAGGCATGACGCAGAACGTGCGGCGAAAGTTTTTCACTGTCGATACCCGCCAGTGTGGCGTAATGTTTGATGCGATGCCAGAAGGTTTGACGCGTCATTTGTCGGGCGCGCTGGCTCGGGAACAGCACATCGATAGAGACCCCGTTGAGTAACCACGGACGCCCGTACTCAAGATAGTTCTCCAGCCAGTACACCGCCTCTTCGCCCAGCGGCACCAGACGCTCTTTATTGCCTTTACCGATCACCCGTACCACGCCCTGACGCAGGCTGATGTCGCTCATCGACAAGCCGACCAGCTCCGAGACGCGCAACCCGGTGGCGTATAAGACCTCAAGCATCGCTTTATCGCGTAACTCCAGCGGTTGGTCAACCACGGGCGACTGTAATAATCTCTCAATTTGCGCTTCGCTAAGATCTTTCGGCAGACGCTGCGGCAGCTTTGGCGAGGCCAGCACCGCACTGGGATCGTCCGCGCGGAATTTCTCACGATACAGATGCTGAAACAGACGCCTGATAGCGCTTAGCAGCCGCGCGGAGCTGGTGGCCTTATAGCCGCCTTCCATGCGCTCGGCCAGCAGGGCCTGCAGATCGTCACTTTGCGCGGTTTCGAGGGAGCGGCCATGATGCTGTAGCCAGGCCGTCAGCATCGCCAGATCGCGTCGGTAAGCACTGAGGGTATTTTCGGCCAGATTCTTCTCCAGCCACAGCGCATCGAGAAACTGTTCGATGAGTGCGAGATCCTTTTCCACATCAGCCCCTATGGTTCAGCAATCGGTGCATTATGCCTGAATGCGCATTGTTTCTGGTACACTACTCGCAAAGTCATAGCAAGTATTGAGACATTTTAGCGATGAATATTGGTCTGTTTTATGGTTCCAGCACCTGCTACACCGAGATGGCAGCGGAGAAAATTCGCGACATTATCGGCCCGGAACTGGTGACGCTGCATAATCTTAAAGACGACGCCCCGACGGTGATGGAACAGTACGACGTGCTGATCCTCGGGATCCCCACCTGGGACTTTGGTGAACTGCAGGAAGACTGGGAAGCGATCTGGGAACAGCTTGATTCGCTGCAGCTTGAAGGCAAAATCATCGCGCTGTACGGCATGGGCGATCAGTTAGGCTACGGCGAGTGGTTCCTCGACGCGCTGGGGATGCTGCATGACAAGCTGGCAGCAAAAGGCGTGACGTTTATTGGTTACTGGCCGACCGAAGGCTATGAGTTTACCAGCAAGAAGCCAATCATTGCCGACGGCCAGCTGTTTGTTGGGCTGGCACTGGATGAAACCAACCAGTACGATCTAAGCGAAGAGCGCCTGCAAAACTGGTGCGAGCAGATCCTGGGCGAAATGGCGGAGCAGTTCAGCTAAACCGCTACCGCCGTCCATGCGTCGGTTGTTGCGAAATCATCCGACGCAGATCCCGCCACTCCCCTTCATCCATACTGTCTGCGGATAACCATAAATGGTGGCAGCGCTGTCCGTCGCCTTTGCGCAGACGAAACATCATGCCGACATTAAGCATCCACGGGGTGCCAACAATCTCCCAGTCACTCCCTTGCCAGTGCAAGCGGGAATCCATCAGCAGTTTGATTTCACCCTGCCGGGTGTTGATGCGCCGCTGGCTACGCACGCTATCGAACACTACCAGCGAAAGTAATAGCAGCCAGAGTGGTGTGTAGCTAAGCGGCCACGGCATCAACAGGATCAACGCCGCAACCAGGCCGTGGAGCAAAAGAGACATCCACTGTGAGCGCCACGAGACGCGCAGATCAGATTGCCACAGGACCACGTTCCCGATTCCGTGTTTGAATTAAAAGCACCATCCGTTGCAGTTCGGCGTCGGCAGGTTTGCCGTGATTCATCAACCAGTTAAATAAGTCGGGATCGTCGCTCTCGAGCAGGCGGATGAACAGATGTTTATCGTCATCGCTTAGGCTGTCGTATTCGTATTCGAAGAACGGCATGATGGAAATGTCGAGCTCGCGCATGCCGCGACGACATGCCCAGTGAATGCGGGGTTTGTTACTAATATCCATGTGTTCTATTCCTGCATAACGTTGAGTTCAGGCAGTATTCTGTTCGTCTCTGCTGAAATGTGCATCAACCGTGAAGAAACTGCCCTTAGTGTAACGTGTTTTTTGCGGCTTCATTACTGCAATATTACAGACTCACAGCACGCCTTCAGAAAAAAACCGCAAAGAATATACGTGTTCATCGGTTTTGCGCTGCGTTACGCAGAACTGCGTGAAGGCACGAATAGCCTGATGAAACCACTTGCAATGGCTACAGTCTCTTTTACCATTAGGCCTTAACAAAGCGTTAAGCAATTCAGGACATCACTATGGCTTTTACACCTTTTTCTCCGCGCCAGCCTGTCGCCTCTGCGCGTCTGCCGCTGACGCTTATGACGCTTGATGACTGGGCGCTGGCGACTCTCACAGGTGCAGATAGCGAAAAGTACCTGCAGGGCCAGGTGACTGCGGACGTCAGCCAGTTGACCGAGCACCAGCACCTGCTGGCCGCGCACTGCGATCCTAAAGGCAAGATGTGGAGCAACCTGCGTCTTTTCCGCCGCGGGGCCGGTTTTGCCCTGATCGAACGCCGCAGCCTGCGCGATGCGCAGCTCACCGAGCTGAAAAAGTATGCGGTATTCTCCAAAGTCACCATCGCCGCTGATGATGAATTAGTGCTGTTAGGCGTGGCAGGGTTCCAGGCGCGCGCCGCGTTGAAAAACCTGTTCAGCGAGCTGCCAGATGGGGAAAAACAGGTCATTAGCGACGGCATCACTTCCCTTCTGTGGTTTGAACACCCTGCAGAACGTTTTCTGCTGGTCACCGACGCAGCAACAGCTGAGCGCGTTACCGAAGCCCTGCGCGGCGAAGCGCAGCTGAACAATTCCCAGCAGTGGCTGGCGCTCAACATCGAAGCGGGCCAGCCGGTTATCGACGCTGCAAACAGCGGGCAGTTTATTCCACAGGCGACCAACCTACAGGCACTCGGCGGTATCAGCTTTAAAAAAGGCTGCTACACCGGCCAGGAGATGGTCGCACGAGCGAAGTTCCGCGGTGCTAACAAGCGTGCGCTGTGGTATCTGGCCGGTCACGCCAGCCGCGTACCGGAAGCGGGCGAAGACCTCGAACTGAAAATGGGTGACAACTGGCGCCGTACCGGCACTGTGCTGGCCGCCGTTCAGTTGGATGATGGTCGTCTGCTGGTGCAGGCAGTGATGAATAACGATATGGAACCAGACAGCGTGTTCCGCGTACGCGAAGATGTGAATACTCTGAGCATTGAACCGCTGCCGTACTCGTTGGAAGAGTGAATCCTGTTGCCGGGTTTACCCGGCAATCTTATTTATACCTGCCCGACATACAAATAAATCGCCAGGAAGTGGCACACGCTGCCACCCAGCACAAAACCGTGCCAGATGGCGTGGTTGTAGGGGATGCGATTACAGACGTAAAAAATCACCCCCAGCGAATAGACCACACCCCCGACCGCCAGCAGAGTAACCCCGCCCGCCGCCAGTTTTACCGCCAGTTGATACACCACAATCAGCGACAGCCAGCCCATCGTCAGATAGGTCACCAGCGACAGCACTTCAAACCGGTGCGCGATGGTCAGTTTGAACAGGATCCCCAGCAGCGCCAGGCTCCAGATAACAATCATCAGCCCACGCGCCAGCGGTGAATTCAGACCGACCAGCAAGAAAGGCGTATAGGTGCCGGCAATCAGCAGATAGATGGCGCAGTGGTCGAATTTCTTCAACCAGGTTTTGGCCCGCTGATGCGGAATGGCGTGATACAGCGTAGAGGCCAGAAACAATAAAATCATGCTCCCGCCGTACAGGCTGTAACTGGTGATCGCCAGCGCGCTGGCGTTAGTGTCGACTGCCTGTACCAGCAGCAGCACCAGCCCGACAATACCAAACACCAGACCAATCCCGTGACTGATGCTGTTGGCTATTTCCTCAGCCAGTGAATATCCCTGTACGGTTAATGACTTGCTAACCATAGAGAACTCCAGGAAAACCTACGTGAGTAATGCATTGCAGACTATGCTAACTGAGAATGATTCCAGTGAACACCTGTTAGCTAAAATAAATATCATGTGATATTTAGACTAATACAATCATCATGTTAACAGAACATTTCAGCTAACGATCGTTCACTTAAAAAATCAAAGGCATTTAAAATCAATGACATAAAACTGCGTCTGATGCGGATAGATTTCCGCGATCACGCGCTTAAGTTCCTCACGCGTCATGTTCTCCTGCTGGGCATGTTTTTCGGTCAACGTCTCCAGCGTCACCGTCGAGGTGTCCGTCACCTCAATGGTGCAGAAGTACTCCTGATCCTCAAAACGCCCAACCCGCAGAATATCGCCCGCTTTGAAATGCGCTTCACTCTCGTCGCGGATTGTGATGGTTTTACGCCCGGCCAGAATGTCATCCTGAAAGCGCTGAAAAAAAGTAATGTCGTTTGGCTGCATGTTATTATTCCCTGAAGATGAAGTCTGATAAGTGAGTTTAGCCACTGTGAGCATGTTCTCCCATTCCGCCATTGCCAGTCTCAATAACCTGGAGATGATGGTCTACAACACCGTCATCAAAAACCGCGATCGGGTGATGTACATGACCATCCGCGAACTGGCGGATGCGGCGGGGGTTTCCACCACCACCGTGCTACGCTTTTGTCGCAAACTGAATTGCGATGGCTATTCTGAATTCCGCGTCCGTTTTAAATTATATCTCGAACAAAACGAGCCGCAGCAGACCAATTTTGGTGCCAGTGAGATTATCAGTTTTTTCAAAAGCGTAAACAACGACGAATTTGATACGCTATTAAATAACGCCGTAGAGATAATCTTATCGTCGGAGCGTATTATATTTGTCGGCGCAGGCACCTCGGGGTCGCTGGCAAAATATGGCGCACGTTTCTTTTCCAATATTGGTAAGTTCAGCAACCATATCGACGATCCTTATTTCCCGGTCACCAACGATATGGCGAAAAACGCGCTGGCGATTGTGCTTTCGGTCTCGGGTGAAACCGAAGAGATCCTGCGCTTCGCCAGCCAGTTCAGCCTGCATCACTGCAAGGTGCTCTCCATTACCAGCCACGAACATTCGCGGCTGGCGAAACTGGCGGACTTTAATCTCTCCTGGCATGTCCCGCAAACGCGTATCGCAGGCGTCTATGATATTACGACGCAAATTCCGGTGGTTTATATTCTTGAATCTCTGGGGCGTAAGCTGGCGAAGAAATTAACGGAATAAAACACCCTGTTTTTTAGAGGTAACAAATTACAATTTCTACGAATTGTTATATCGTGACTTTTTATTCCCCTTTGTTAGACTCAAAAACAGACAGCAATAAACGAGATCAGCAAAGATGAAAAAACTCACCTTACCGAAAGACTTTTTATGGGGCGGCGCGGTTGCGGCGCACCAGGTTGAAGGCGGCTGGAACAAAGGCGGCAAAGGCCCGAGCATTTGTGACGTGCTGACCGGTGGCGCCCACGGCGTTCCGCGTGAAATTACCCAGCAGGTGGAAGCTGGCAAATACTATCCAAACCACGAAGCCATTGACTTCCACGGCCACTATAAAGAAGACATCAAGCTGTTTGCCGAGATGGGCTTCAAATGCTTCCGTACTTCTATCGCCTGGACGCGCATCTTCCCGAAAGGGGATGAAACTCAGCCGAACGAAGAAGGGCTGAAGTTCTACGACGACATGTTCGACGAACTGTTGAAGTACAATATCGAGCCGGTGATCACCCTCTCCCACTTCGAAATGCCGCTGCACCTGGTGCAGGAATACGGCGGCTGGACCAACCGTAAGGTGGTCGATTTCTTCGTTAATTTCGCCGAAGTGGTGTTTGAGCGCTACAAGAGCAAGGTCAAATACTGGATGACCTTCAACGAGATCAACAACCAGCGTAACTGGCGCGCGCCGCTTTTCGGCTACTGCTGCTCCGGCGTGGTGTACACCGAGCATCAAAACCCGGAAGAGACCATGTATCAGGTCCTGCACCACCAGTTCGTGGCCAGTGCCCTGGCGGTGAAAGCAGCCCGTCGCATCAACCCGGAAATGCAGGTTGGCTGCATGCTGGCAATGGTTGCGCTCTATCCTTTCTCCTGCAAACCAGAAGACGTGATGTTTGCCCAGGAATCAATGCGTGAACGCTATGTCTTTACCGACGTGCAGCTGCGCGGCTACTACCCGTCTTACGTGCTGAATGAGTGGGAGCGTCGCGGTTTCACCATCCAGATGGAAGCCGGAGATGAACAGATCCTGCGTGAAGGTACCTGCGCCTATCTGGGCTTCAGCTACTACATGACCAACGCGGTGAAAGCGGAAGGCGGTACCGGCGATGCGATTTCTGGCTTCGAAGGCAGCGTGCCAAACCCGCACGTGAAAGCGTCCGACTGGGGCTGGCAGATTGACCCGGTGGGCCTGCGTTACGCCCTGTGTGAACTGTATGAACGTTATCAGAAGCCGCTGTTTATCGTGGAAAACGGCTTTGGCGCGTACGACAAAGTAGAAGAAGATGGCAGCATCAACGATGATTACCGTATCGACTACCTGCGCGCTCACGTAGAAGAGATGGTAAAAGCGGTGACCTATGATGGAGTGGATCTGATGGGCTACACCCCGTGGGGCTGCATCGACTGCGTGTCATTCACCACCGGTCAGTACAGCAAGCGCTACGGTTTTATCTACGTGAACAAGCACGACGATGGGACCGGCGATATGTCCCGTTCACGTAAGAAGAGCTTTAACTGGTATAAAGAAGTGATCGCCAGCAACGGCGAAACGCTTTAATTTTCCTCTCACCCCGGCCCTCCCCCCAAAGGGGCGAGGGAGAAAAGATCGCACCGGGCAGTCCCCTCTCCCCTTTGGGGAGAGGGTTAGGGTGAGGGGTTTACTTCCCGCCCGCTAACTCAATAAAACTACCCGTCACGTACGACGCTTTCTCACTCAGCAGCCACACAATGGCCTGCGCGACCTCTTCCGGCTGGCCACCACGCTGCATCGGCAGGACGGATTTCAGGCGATCCACGCGCCCGGGCTCACCGCCGGAGGCATGGATTTCAGTATAAATCAGCCCAGGCCGTACGCAGTTGACCCGAATGCCCTGCGCCGCCACCTCCAGTGATAAGCCAGTCGTCAGGGAATCAACCGCCCCTTTCGATGCCGCATAATCCACGTATTCCCCCGGCGCGCCCAGTCGTGACGCTGCTGAAGAGACATTCACAATCGCCCCGCCTTTGCCGCCATGCTTGAACGACATCCGCTTTACCGCTTCGCGGCAGCAGAGGAAATAGCCCGTCACGTTGGTGGCCAACACACGGTTAATCCGCTCGGCGGAGAGGTTTTCGATGCTGCTTTGCTCGAACAGGATCCCCGCGTTATTGACCAGCGCAGTGAGCGGCTCGCCTTCACGGTCGAGGCTGTCAAACATCGCCAGCACCTGCGCTTCATCGCTGATATCAGCGCGGACCGCAAAGGCTTTACCGCCTTCTTCGACGATCTGATGGATTACGTCCGTTGCGGCTTTGATGTTGTGGTGATAGTTCACCGCCACGGTGTAGCCCTCGCGGGCCAGCTCCAGCGCGGTGGCTTTGCCGATCCCCCGGCTGGCTCCGGTTACAAGTGCAATTGCCATTCACGATCTCCCAGAAATAAAAAAGGCCGGGCAGCGCTGATGACGCTCACCCGGCCTACAGTCAGACTTTAAGTATTACTGATATTCGCTCATTGGCACACAAGAACAGAACAGGTTGCGATCGCCGTAGACATCGTCCAGACGTTTCACCGTTGGCCAGTACTTGTTCGCCATGCCTGCCGGGAAGACGGCCTGCTCGCGGGTGTAACCGTGGTTCCACTCCGCCACCAGCTCGTTCTGGGTGTGAGGCGCATTCACCAGCGGGTTATCTTCCAGCGGCCATTCGCCCTGCTTCACGCGGTCGATTTCACTGCGGATAGCCAGCATCGCGTCGATAAAGCGGTCCAGCTCGACTTTGCTTTCAGACTCGGTTGGCTCCACCATCAGCGTGCCTGCAACCGGGAACGACATGGTCGGCGCGTGGAAGCCGTAGTCGATCAGGCGCTTGGCGATGTCCAGCTCGCTGATGCCGGTTTCGTCTTTCAGGGGACGAATATCAAGGATGCATTCGTGCGCCACCCGGCCATCGCGACCGGTATAGAGCACCGGATACGCCTCTTTCAGGCGCGTTGCGATGTAGTTCGCATTCAGGATAGCGACCTGGCTGGCCTGCTTCAGCCCTTCCGCGCCCATCATGCGGATGTACATCCAGCTGATTGGCAGAATGGAGGCGCTGCCAAACGGGGCAGCCGAAACGGCACCCTGACGGGTGAGCATCCCTTCGATTTGCACGACGCTGTGACCCGGAACAAACGGTGCCAGATGCGCTTTCACGCCGATTGGCCCCATACCAGGACCGCCACCGCCGTGCGGGATGCAGAAGGTTTTGTGCAGGTTAAGGTGCGATACGTCTGCGCCGATATAGCCCGGCGTGGTGATCCCTACCTGAGCATTCATGTTGGCGCCATCAAGGTATACCTGACCGCCATGCTGGTGCACGATTTCGCACACTTCACGGATGGTCTCTTCGTACACGCCGTGGGTGGACGGATAGGTCACCATGATGCAGGAGAGTTTGTCCCCGGTCTGCTCGGCTTTCGCGCGCAGATCCGCAAGGTCGATGTTGCCGTTTTTATCGCAGGCCACCACCACCACGTCCATGCCTGCCATCTGGGCAGAGGCCGGGTTGGTGCCGTGGGCGGAGCTTGGGATCAGGCAGATATCGCGATGGCCTTCGTTGCGGCTCTCGTGATAATGGCGGATCGCCAGCAGGCCTGCGTATTCACCCTGCGCGCCTGAGTTTGGCTGCATGCAGAGCGCGTCATAACCGGTCAGCTTCACCAGCCAGTCGGAGAGCTGGTTGATCATCTGATGATACCCTTCCGCCTGATCGGCCGGGCAGAACGGGTGCAGCTCAGCGAATTCCGGCCAGGTGATCGGGATCATCTCGGCGGCAGCGTTCAGCTTCATGGTGCAGGAACCCAGCGGGATCATCGCCTGATTCAGGGCCAGATCTTTGCGCTCCAGCGAGTGCATGTAACGCATCATCTCGGTTTCGCTGTGGTAACGATTGAATACCGGATGGGCCAGGATCGCGTCATCACGCAGCATGTTTTGCTGAACAGAGCGGCTGTCGTGCGCTACGTCTTTATCAAGAACATCCACATTCAGGCCGTGGCCTTCACCCAGCAGCACGCTGAACAGCACCTGCACATCCTCACGGGTGGTGGTTTCGTCCAGGGTGATGCTTACCGCATTCAGGATGTCACTACGCAGGTTGATTTCTGCCGCTTCGGCACGCGCCAGTACCGTCGCTTTGTCGGCCACTTCGACACACAGGGTATCGAAGAAGTGCGCGTGGCGCAGTTTCTGGCCTTTTTGCTGCAGACCACAGGCCAGAATGTCGGCCAGACGGTGAATGCGGCTGGCGATACGCTTCAGGCCAACCGGGCCGTGGTAGACGGCGTACAGGCTGGCGATGTTAGCCAGCAGAACCTGAGAGGTACAGATGTTGGAGTTCGCTTTCTCGCGGCGAATGTGCTGCTCGCGAGTCTGCATCGCCATGCGCAGGGCAGTGTTACCGGCAGCATCTTTCGATACGCCGATAATGCGGCCTGGCATGGAGCGTTTGAATTCATCTTTGCCGGCGAAGAAGGCCGCGTGCGGGCCGCCGTAACCCATCGGCACGCCGAAGCGTTGTGCAGAGCCGAACACGATGTCCGCGCCCTGTTTGCCCGGGGAGGTTAACAGCACCAGCGCCATAAAATCGGCGGCCACGCTGACCACAATTTTGCGTGCTTTCAGCTCGGCAATCAGTGTGCTGTAGTCGTGGACTTCACCGGTGGTGCCTACCTGCTGCAGCAGCACGCCGAACACATCCTGGTGATCCAGCACTTTCTCAGCATCATCAACAATCACTTCAAAGCCAAAGGTTTCGGCGCGGGTACGCACCACGTCCAGCGTTTGCGGGTGAATGTCCGCAGCAACAAAGAATCGGTTCGCCCCTTTCAGCTTGCTGACGCGTTTTGCCATCGCCATCGCTTCGGCACCCGCCGTTGCTTCGTCCAGCAGAGACGCGGAGGCGATATCAAGGCCGGTCAGATCCAGCGTCACCTGCTGGAAGTTCAGCAGCGCTTCCAGACGACCCTGCGACACTTCTGGCTGATACGGGGTGTACGCGGTGTACCAGCCCGGGTTTTCCAGCATATTGCGCAGGATAACCGGGGGTAACTGCACGTTGGTGTAGCCCATGCCAATGTAAGACTTAAAGCGCTTATTCAGGCTGGCGATGCCTTTCAGTTCTGCCAGCGCAGCGTATTCGGTTGTCGCATCACCCACCTGCGGCGGGGTAGCGAGCTGAATGTCTTTCGGCACGATCTGCGAAATCAGTGCGTTTAACGATTCCGCGCCAACCGTGTTCAGCATCTCCTGCTGTTGCTGAGCATCCGGCCCAATGTGACGTTCAATAAAAGCGCCACGGTTTTCAAGCTGGCTTAAAGTCTGTGTCATGAGCGATGGTTCCTAAACGTGCGGTGATATTAGGATCCCCTCTCCCAAAGGGAGAGGGTGAAAAGCAATTACTCGTCTTCTAACAGTGCTGCGTACGCGGTCGCATCCAGCAGAGCTTCAACTTCTGCTTCGTCGTTCGCTTTGATTTTGAAAATCCAGCCGCCGGTGTACGGCTCGCTGTTGACCAGCTCCGGGGAGTCGCTCAGCGCGTCGTTGACGGCCAC